>JBBSIY010000052.1:0-13098 GCA_038257785.1 Lysobacterales bacterium | reverse complement strand
TGCTGAAATTGAAGCGCACCATCAGGCGCAGGATTCAGACCGCGCTGTGGTCGAGGCCTATCTGGCAGATTTTGAAGCCGCACCGAGAGAGGTCAAAGGCCGCATGCTGCGCGAGCTGAAGCAGCGCGGCAAAGCCGGACAATCGGCGTTTTCGAAACAGGAGCGCAAGGGCCTGCGCAAGGTGTATCGGCGCAGCTTGGTCAAGCGCTCTGTCGTGATGCGAGTGATCGCCGCGTGGATCATCACGGTGCCGGCCTCAGCGTTGATGGGCGCGATCATCTTCTTCACTATTCGTGGCGCGTTGATACCTTAGTGAAAAGCAGTGGTGGCGCGCTGCCTCGCTTACCCGCGCGCCTTCAGCCCAAAGCGCTTGAAGAAGTCGCCTAGCGAATACTCGGCTAGATCGCGAAATTCCCCTGCGTCGAAGAACCTGCCGAAACACACCGGGCAGCTTTCGAACCAGATATGCGGCTGCTGCGCATCGACCATGCGGATCATGGTCGTGTTGGGGCAGACGGGGCAGGGGATAACATCGACTTTGTTATATGTCGCCCCGGTCGCCGCATCGCCGATGTCTAGCTCGGCTGCATGCCCGCGCAGATCTTCGTGTTCAAGCATGTCGAACCAGATGCCTTTGCATTCTGTGCAGCGGTCAGCTTCGGTGGCGGAGAACGTCACTTGTTCCATCGACGCTCGGCATTTTGGGCACTGCATGATGATTTCCCTTAGTGTGATCGCTGGATCTTGATGGGCAATTGGTGAATCGTAAACGCTGAAGGGTGGATTGCGTTCGCCGAGTCTAAAGCGCTGAGGCCGTTTCGATTGGCTGCTCGCCGGCAACCGGCGGTACATCCGCTCGCGCTCAACAACAGAAGTTGATCTCTCTTTGTATGGCTGACGACAGATTGCATGCTGAACTTTGATAACGCGCTGATTCGCGAATTGCCGGGTGAGGCCGAAGCTCAGCGTGCGCACAACCGCAGCCGACAGGTTCATGCGGCCGCGTGGTCGCCGGTAAGCGCCACATCGGTGGCATCGCCATCATTGATAGCGTGGTCGGCTGACTTCGCTGCGCGCTTAGGGCTCAGCGAGAGCGACGTTCACTCTTCGGCATTCGTCAACGCTCTGTCAGGCAATAGCGTGTTGCCGGGAATGCAGCCGTGGGCCAACAACTATGGTGGCCACCAGTTCGGCCACTGGGCCGGCCAACTAGGCGATGGTCGCGCCATCTCGCTGGGCGAGGCGCTGACGGAGAAGGGCGAGCGCTGGGAGCTGCAGCTAAAGGGCGCGGGACCTACCCCGTACTCGCGCGGCTCGGATGGACGTGCCGTGCTGCGCTCGTCGATTCGCGAATTTTTGTGTAGCGAGGCGATGTTTCATCTAGGCGTACCGACGACACGAGCGCTGTCGTTGATTGTCACCGGTGACACGGTCGTGCGCGATATGTTCTATGACGGTCACCCGCGTGCCGAACCTGGCGCAATTGTCTGCCGCGCATCGCCGTCCTTCCTGCGATTCGGCAGTTTCGAACTGCCCGCCGCACGCAGTGAGCAGTCGCTGCTGACGCAGATGGTCGAGTTCTGCATCGCTCGCGACTACCCGCACCTCGCTGACGCCGCGTTGACGACTGAGCAGCGGCGTGCAGCGTGGTTTGCTGAAATCTGCCAGCGCAGCGCCGAGATGGTGGCGCATTGGATGCGCGTCGGGTTCGTGCATGGGGTCATGAATACCGACAACATGTCGATCCTCGGCCTGACGCTCGATTACGGGCCTTACGGATGGATCGACGCGTTCGATCTCGATTGGACGCCCAACACGACAGATCGCCAACATCGTCGCTATCGATTCGGCCAACAGCCGCAGATGGTCTGGTGGAATCTGGGCCGGCTGGCCAGCGCTATTGCTGGCTTATTTGCGGATCACGATCCGCTGCACGCCGGACTGCAGCACTACCTAGCAACGTTTGAGCGCGAGGATCGTCAACATACGGCCAACAAGTTGGGTCTGCTGTCGTGCAGCGATGACGACCATGAAGAAATGCAAACCCTGCGCGGGCTGCTGCAGGCCGGCGAGGTCGATATGACGCTGTTCTTTCGCTCGCTTGCCGAGCTCGACTGCGAGTCGCCGTCGGTGTCGACCGTTGAGTCATCCTTCTACACGAAAAAAGGACGTCAGGCGGTCGACGCGGATCTCACTCATTGGCTCGAGGATTACGCAAAGCGCGTCATCGCTGAAGGGCGATCAGCAAACGAACGCCAGCTGCAAATGAACGCCGCCAACCCGCGCTATGTGTTGCGAAATTATTTAGCACAGCTGGCAATTGATCGTGCTGAGCAAGGCGACTATTCCAAGGTTGACGAATTGCAGCAGGTCATGCGGCGTCCTTACGACGACCAGCCTGGCCAAGAAGCGTTTGCCCAGCGACGGCCCGATTGGGCGCGTGACAAAGCAGGGTGCTCGATGCTGTCCTGCAGCTCCTAGTGGAGGCATGTAAAAAGTTGCCTTTTTACTTCCATCGTTTACTGACGCAAGATCGCCTTTGCGTAGGCCAAGCATTGTTTGCGCTGCTCACCATCACGCGCAGCGCATTTTTCCAGCGCGCCGTTTCAGGAATGGCGTGCCTTTTCAGGATTTGAATGAGACTTTTCAACTGCGAACAGTGCAGCGCTCTGCTGTACCTCAACAACGTGGCCTGCCTGCACTGCAGTGCGGTAGTGGGGTACGTGGTCGAAGAGCGCACGTTGGGCGCTTTCAGTCGGGATAGTGACGGTGCGCTGCAACGCTATGTTGAACGGCAGCACGTATGGAGGCATTGCGACAACGCGACCACGGCGATCACCTGCAACTGGCTAATCCGTGACGATGATCCTTGGTCGACATGCCGCGCCTGTCGACTTACCGCGTCGGTGCCGGACCAGAGCATTGGTGAGAACCGGAAGGCATTGCACGATTTAGAAGAGGCTAAGCGCAGCTGGCTATCAAGCGTGCTGGATCTGCATTTGCCGATCAGCTCTCAGCAGGAGGATGCGCAGCGCGGGCTCGCCTTCCACTTTCTGCGCCAGCTGGATGCCTCGCGCCCCGTGCTCACCGGGCACGACGCCGGCGACATCACGATCAATGCGATCGAATCTGACCCCGTGCAGCGCGAGCGCTGCAAGCTGGACCTGCACGAGCCCTATCGCACGCTGCTTGGCCATTTCCGCCATGAGTCAGGTCACTATTATTGGGACCTGTTGGTCAAAGATTCGCTGTTGATTGAGCCGTTCCGTGCACTTTTTGGCGACGAGCGACAAGACTACGCGCAGGCGTTGGAAAAGCATTATCAAGACGGCCCACCGGCAAACTGGCAGCAGGGCTATGTGAGCGCCTACGCCACGATGCATCCGTGGGAGGACTGGGCCGAGACATGGGCTCACTACTTGCACATGGTCGATCTGGTGAGCACCGGGCACGCTTGGCAGCTCAACATAGGGGCATGGGATCCGGCTACCGTTGCGGCAAGCGTCCCGGATGAGGTGCGACTATCGCTGGAATTTATTGCGCTCATGGATCGCTGGACACCGCTGACGTTGGTTGCCAATAGCTTGAGTCGGAGCCTTGGTCACGCCGATGCCTACCCGTTTGCTATGCCCTACGCGGCGCTGCGCAAAATGCAGTTCGTCCACGATGTCATTCGGCCATTCAATCCTGATGGTGATTTTTTGCAGTAAGCGCAAAGCACGCTTTTGGTGCTAAGGCGGGTAGTGGTCTCGGTTTGACTGGAGGCTGAGCATGCACCACCGTAGTGGTGATGCCTCCCAGCCGTTTTTGCGTCAATTCTTACCGACCAGCGAGCCCGTCATGTCGATTCACGTAGCGCTCAATCACGTCACCTCCTATCGCTATGACCGAGCGATTCAGATCGGGCCGCAAGTTGTCCGATTGCGGCCTGCGCCGCACTGCCGGACGCGCGTGGTTTCGTATTCGCTGCGCGTCATGCCAAAGACTCACTTCGTCAACTGGCAGCAGGATCCGCAGGCTAACTTTCTAGCGCGGCTGAGCTTTCCCGAAAAATCTGACCACCTGCAGATCGAGGTAGATCTTGTGGTCGAGATGGCGGTGATTAATCCATTCGATTTCTTTCTCGATGAATCTGCGCGCGCGGTGCCATTTTCTTACGACGAAGATGTCGCCCATGAACTGAAACCATTTTTGGCCACCGCAGAGCTGACGCCTGCGCTTAGCCAATATCTTGACGGACTGCCGCACTCAGCCGAGCGCACGATTGATTTTTTGGTCGAGATCAACAGCCGCTTGGCGAACGACATCGGCTATGTGGTGCGGATGGAACCAGGCGTGCAGACGCCGGAAGAAACACTCAGTCTGCGCTCGGGCTCATGTCGAGACTCTGCTTGGCTGATGGTCCAGCTGTTTCGCCGTTTGGGCATTGCCGCTCGCTTCGCCTCGGGCTATCTGATCCAGCTAGTGGCCGACCAGAAGCCGCTTGAGGGCCCCACTGGGCCTACCGAAGATTTCACCGATCTTCACGCCTGGTGTGAAGTGTATTTGCCAGGTGCCGGCTGGATAGGACTCGATCCAACCTCTGGCTTGTTCGCTGGTGAAGGCCATATTCCACTGGCTTGCACGCCAGATCCCGGCTCGGCGGCGCCCATCAGCGGCGCGCTTGAGCCCTGTGAGGTCAGTTTCGATCATCAAATGTCGGTACGTCGCGTGCTGGAGACGCCGCGCGTTACCAAGCCGTACACCGAGGCGCAGTGGGCGGCCATTGAAGCGCTAGGCCACCGGATTGATGACGTTCTGTCAGAGGAGGACGTCCGCCTAACGATGGGGGGCGAACCGACCTTTGTGTCGGTCGACAATTGCGACGCGCCAGAATGGACGATCGCGGCGCTTGGTGACGATAAGCGAGCTCGGTCGGAGGCCTTGTTCTGGAGAATGAAGGACCACTACGCACCGACCGGACTCGCGCACTTCGGCCAAGGGAAGTGGTATCCGGGCGAACAGCTGCCACGCTGGTCGATGAACTGCTACTGGCGTCGCGACGGCGAGCCCATGTGGAGCGACACTGCGTGGATCGCTCGCAGCAGCCAAGCCGGCAAGGCTACGGCCGGCCAGGCTGACGATTTTCTGGGGGAATTGGCGACGCGCTTGGCGCTGTCGCGAAGCCACGTGTTTCCGGCCTACGAAGATGCCTTCTACTATCTATGGCGCGAACGGAATTTGCCCGACAACGTCAGTCCCGCTGACCCGAAACTTGAAGATCCATTGGAGCGCGAGCGCCTGGTCAAGATCTTTCAGCGTGGGCTTGGATCTGTGGTCGGCTACGTGCTGCCGTTGGCTCATTTCGATGGACGCTGGCAGAGCAGCGCTTGGCGTCTTCGCAGTGGCGCTTGCTTTCTGCTGGCCGGGAACTCGGCGATGGGCTATCGGCTGCCGCTTGATTCGCAGCCTTGGATTCCGAAAGAAGATTATCCGTTCATACACCCCAAGGATCCGTTCGCAGAGCAGCCTCTGTTGCCAAACGCGGCATCGCTGTCGGTTACCCCTGAAGCCGCCGGCGCACTCGACCCTGCGAACGCGCTGAGTACCGACGCTGCCAAGCCAAACGATGTGGTCCGCACCGCGCTGTGTGCAGAAATCCGCAACGGACACCTGCATCTTTTCCTGCCGCCGCTGGAGGATCTAGAGCATTTTCTTGCGCTCCTGTCCGCCATCGAGCAGACAGCGAAACAGCTGGCGTGTCCGGTCGTGTTGGAGGGCTACGAGCCACCGCGGGACGAGCGGCTGGAGGTGTTCCGGGTGACGCCCGATCCGGGTGTCATTGAGGTGAACGTGCATCCTGCTGCCAACTGGGGGTCGCTGGTCGAACGCACAACGCATCTTTATGAGACTGCGCATCAGTGCCGCTTGAGCAGCGAGAAGTTCATGCTGGACGGCCGCCATACAGGCACCGGTGGCGGTAATCACTTTGTGTTTGGCGGCGCGCGGGCGGCCGATTCGCCATTCCTGCGTCGACCGGATTTGCTGCGCAGCTTGATCGCGTATTGGCACAATCACCCGTCCTTGTCGTATCTGTTTTCCGGCATGTTTGTTGGCCCAACCTCGCAGGCACCGCGCGTTGACGAGGCGCGCAACGACGCCGTCTACGAACTGGAGATCGCTTTCGCACAGATTCCTGATGCTGGCACGGAGGTGTCGCCTTGGATTGTGGATCGCATCCTGCGCAATCTGCTGGTCGACGTTGGCGGCAATACTCATCGTGCCGAATTCTGCATCGACAAGCTGTATTCGCCTGAGGGATCGACAGGACGCCTGGGCCTACTCGAGTTGCGCGGGTTCGAAATGCCGCCTCACGCGCAGATGAGCCTCGCCCAGCAGCTACTTTTGCGCGCACTGATTGCGCGTTTTTGGCGAACGCCGTATGCGCCTTCGCGTCTCGCGCGCTGGGGTACCGAATTGCACGATCGTTTCATGCTGCCTCACTTTATCGAGCGTGATTTCAACGACGTGGTCGAGGAAACGACGGCAGCCGGATTTGCGCTGCAGGCCGAATGGTTTGCCCCCCATTTTGAGTTTCGTTTTCCGCAGGTTGGCCGCTATGCGGCGGAAGGCATCGAGGTCGAACTTCGGCACGCGCTGGAGCCTTGGCACGTCATGGGCGAGGAGGGTTCGTCGTCGGGGACCGCGCGCTACGTTGACTCATCGCTGGAGCGGCTACAGGTCAAGGTCAGCGGTCTGGCGCCTGACCGTTACCAGCTAGCCTGCAACGGTTTGGCGCTGCCATTACGGCCGACCGGCCGCGTAGGCGAGTTCGTGGCGGGCGTTCGCTACCGAGCGTGGCAGCCATTCTCTGCGCTGCACCCGCTCATTCCCATCGATGCGCCGTTGACCTTCGATGTGATTGATCGCTGGAGTGGGCGAGCGCTTGGCGGCTGTCAATATCATGTCTCGCATCCGGGCGGGCTCAGCTACGCCACCTTCCCAGTCAATGCCAGCGAGGCAGAGAGTCGACGTATGTCGCGTTTCCTCCGCCACGGCCACACGCCGGGCAAGCTGGACGTCGTGGCGCTGGATCCATCCATCGAGTATCCCTTCACGCTGGATATGCGGCGTCGATAGCCAGTGCGCGTTGGTCGGCATTCACAGAAGCACCGGGTGCACGGGTGCTGGCATTTGGTTTGCGCCGCCTGAAATCGACCGCGGCACCTTCCATCGAGACAGACGGGTTGGTGATCCTGCACTCATGTGAGGTCGGTCTACACAAATGTCGTCGGCAGGAATCGGCATTTCCGGCGTGACCACCCGTGTTTGGACCGATACAATGGACAGCTAACTTTCCGTCTGCTGGAGCCGCCGTGGCCGCGTTAAACCCCTACGATCTGTACGACCTGCGCAGCATGCTGAGCGACGAGGAGCGAGCGGTGCAGGATTCAGTGGCACGCTTCACTGACGAGCGCGTGCTGCCCATCATCGGTAGCTGTTTCGATGAAGGGCGCTTTCCGGCCGAGCTGGTGCCTGAGATCGCGGCAATGGGGCTGCTAGGCTCTTCATTGCCCGAAGAGTACGGCTGCGCGGGCCTCAATTCGGTGTCGTACGGGCTTATCTGTCAGGAATTGGAGCGCGGCGACTCGGGCATCCGCAGCTTTGTCTCGGTGCAAAGCTCGCTGTGCATGTATCCGATCTATGCGTTCGGCAGCGAAGAGCAGCGTAAGCAGTGGTTGCCGCCGATGGCGCGCGGCGAAGTGATCGGCTGCTTCGGCTTGACCGAGCCACACGGTGGTTCTGATCCCGCCAACATGAAGACACATGCGCGCCGAGACGGTGACGACTGGGTCATCAATGGCGCAAAGATGTGGATCACCAACGGCAGCGTGGCGCAGATCGCCATCGTTTGGGCGCAAACCGACGACGGCATTCAGGGATTCATCGTGCCGACCGATACACCCGGATTTGCGGCGCAGGTGATCAAGCACAAGATGAGTCTGCGCGCATCGATCACGTCCGGGCTGTTCTTCGACAACGTGCGCGTTCCGGACTCGGCTCGCTTGCCGAACGTGCGCGGCTTAAAAGGCCCGCTTGGCTGTTTAACGCAGGCGCGCTACGGCATCACCTGGGGACCGATTGGTGCGGCCATCGCCTGTCTGCAGGAGGCGGTTGAATATTCAAAGACGCGCATTCTGTTTGGCAAGCCCGTCGCTTCGACGCAGGCCGTGCAGCTTAAGCTGGCCGACATGTCGCGCCGCATCACGCTGGCGCAGATGCTGTCGCTGCAGCTTGGGCGTCTAAAAGATGCAGGCAAGATGCAGCCGTCGCAGGTGAGCTTGGCCAAGTGGAACAACGTGCGGATGGCGCTCGACATCGCCCGTGAGGCGCGCGACGTGCTGGGCGGTGCGGGCATCACCACTGAGTACTGCCCCATTCGGCACGCGCTGAATCTTGAGTCGGTCATCACCTATGAAGGCACCGAGACCATTCATCAGCTGGTGATTGGTCGTGAGTTGACCGGCATCAACGCATTTTAGGCAGCGGCTTGCGCCCGACGCATAGCCTGCGAGGCAGACGATGATTGATGCACTGCGCGTCGAGACCGAGCGTCTCGTTTTGCGGCCGCCAGCGATGGCGGATTTCGAGCCTTGGGTCAAGTTTATGGCTGACCCCGAAGCCGCTCGCTACATCGGTGGAGCGCAGCCGCGCGCCGCCGTTTGGCGGGGTTTCATGGCGATGGCAGGGTCGTGGCAGCTGCAGGGGTTTGCTATGTTCTCGGTTGTCGAGAAATCGACCGGACGCTGGATTGGTCGCGTCGGCCCCTGGCAACCGGATGGCTGGCCAGGGACCGAGGTCGGCTGGGGTCTTGTTCGCGATGTGTGGGGGCAGGGCTATGCCCGCGAAGCGGCTGTTGCGAGCATTGATTGGGCCTTCGATACCCTCGGCTGGACCGATGTGATCCATACAATTGACCCGGACAATCGTCCTTCGCAGGCCTTGGCTCATCGCTTGGGATCGAGCAATCGCGGCAGTGTTCGCTTGCCCGCGCCGTTCGAGACGCTGCACGTTCACTCCTGGGGCCAGACGCGCGAGCACTGGCGCGACAGCAGGCGCAGTGGCCTGATCTGAGTTTACTCGATTTGGTTGGCCCAATTCTGAGCACCGTTTCTTATCATCCCAACATCACGCACACGAGCCCCTCCGCATGTCTGCCGTACCGATTGCCGCCCGCCAAAAAGACATCAATCGCGCCAAGGTGTGCGACCACAACTTTATTGAGTTTGTCAGCGGATGGGCGGGCGCACCGAGCAAGCGACCCGCTGACCACGAACCGGTAGTCGCTGACAGCCGATGCACAGTGGCGGACTTTCTCGCCCTATTTGAGTCGCAGCTAGTGAGCCGGCATCTTGACCTGATGGCGCGCGTGCTGCGCGTGCAGAATAAAGTCTTCTACACCATCGGCAGTTCCGGCCATGAGGGCAACGCAATGGTGGCGCGGCTGACGCGGCACACTGATCCGGCGTTCCTGCACTACCGATCAGGCGGCTTCATGGCCGAGCGTTTTCGCAAGCTGCCCGGCATGGACCCGGTCATGGATTCGGCGCTGTCGTTTGCGGCAAGCAAGGATGATCCGATTTCCGGCGGTCGCCACAAAGTCTGGGGAAGCAAGCCGTTGTGGGTACTGCCGCAGACGTCCACGATCGCCTCGCATTTGCCTAAAGCGCTGGGTACGGCAATCGGCATTGAGCAGGCTAGGCGAATTGGTCATCCGTCGCCAATCCCTGCCGATAGCATCACGATTTGCTCGTTTGGCGACGCCAGTGCGAACCACGCCACGGCGCAGACGGCGTTCAATACGGCGGCGTGGACGGCCTACCAAAAGCTGCCAGCGCCCGTGCTTTTTGTTTGTGAAGACAACGGCATCGGGATTTCGGTCAAGACGCCCGCTGGTTGGATTGCGCAGAGCTTTCTCGCGCGTCGCGATCTAGATTATTTCGCAGCCGATGGCCTAGATCTCGCGACCGGCTATGGACAGGTGCAGACGGCGGTCGAGCACTGTCGCCGCACGCGCCGCCCGACGTTTTTACATCTGCGTACGACTCGAATCATGGGTCACGCCGGGACCGATTTCGAAATCGAATGGCGGGCGATTGAGGAGTTGATGGCGGTGGAGGCCAGTGATCCACTGCTGCGCTCAGCTGAAATTGCGCTGAGCGCGGGCCTGTATTCGCCCGCCGACTTGCTGGCTCTTTACGAAGGCATCCGCGCGCGTTGTTTTGCTGCCGCCGAGCGCGCGGACCAAACGCCCAAGCTGTCCTCACTTGCAGACATCGTGCGGCCTTTGGCGCCGTATACGCCGGAGGCGGTGAGGGCGGAGGCCGAGCGCAGCCGGGACTTAAGCGATCGCATCGCCTCTTTCGGCAGTGACGATAAGCTGCCAGAAAACCTGCCTCCGCGACATCTCGCTCTGCAAATCAATCAGGCCTTGTTTGAGCTGCTGGCGAAGTATCCGCAGTCGCTGCTGTTTGGCGAAGACGTGGCGCAGAAAGGCGGTGTGTATACGGTGACGCGCGGCCTGTTCAAGGCGTTTACCGGCAAGCGCGTGTTCAACACGCTGCTGGACGAGACGATGATTCTCGGGCTGGCGCAGGGATTCGCCAATCTCGGCATGCTGCCAATGCCTGAAATCCAGTACCTCGCCTATTTTCACAACGCCTGCGATCAAATTCGTGGCGAGGCTGCCTCGCTGCAGTTCTTTTCCAACGGTCAGTACCGCAATCCAATGCTGATGCGCATAGCGTCTCTGGGCTATCAAAAAGGATTCGGCGGGCATTTCCACAACGACAACTCAATTACTGCGCTGCGGGACATTCCCGGTCTGATCGTTGGCTGCCCGTCGCGCGGCGACGATGCGGTGACGATGCTGCGCACGCTGGCCGCCCTTGCACTGGTTGACGGTCGCGTCTGCGCCTTCCTTGAGCCGATTGCGCTCTACATGACCAAGGACCTGTACGACGTAGGCGACGGCGGCTGGTTGACTCGCTACCCGGCACCCGGCGCAGCGATGACCCTAGGTGAAGGGCGCACCTACGAGTCCATCACCGGCGACGGCAACGATTTGGTGGTGTTTACCTTCGGCAACGGCGTCCCGATGAGCCTGCGCGCGGCGCGCAGCATTGAGCAGAAGCACGGCTGGAGCGTCCGCGTCGTCGATCTGCGCTGGCTGGTACCGCTGAACGCTGACTACATCGTGGCGCAGGCGCGGTCCGCGCGGCGAATACTCATTGTCGATGAGGGACGTAGCTCGGCGGGGGTAGGCGAGGGCATCTTTACCGCCTTGGCAGAAGCCGGACTGGGCGCCGTGCCGAGTAAACGCGTGGTGGGGGCGGATACATTTACGCCGCTAGCTGGCGCAGCACTGCTGGTTTTACCGGCGGAAAGCGATATCGTAGTCGCCGCTGAAGCCCTGCTTTAGAAACGCTTGCAAGCCTAGCCGCACCGCGCGTGGTGACGGCAGCCGTCGGATTGCCTATTATCTCAACCATGAGCAACACCAAACAGCTCACCACCCTATTCGCCGATGTCAGTGGCAGCACCAAGCTCTTTGAGCAGCGCGGTGATGTCGAGGCACGTCGGATCATTGCGTCCGTGCTCGGTGCCTTGTCTGAGGTTGTCGCGCGCCACGGCGGGCGCGTGATCAAGACAATTGGCGACGAAATCATGTGCACGTTCCCCAGTGCCATGCAGGGCGTGCTGGGCGCGGCCGATATGCAAAAGCGCGTTGCCCACGATCTTGCTTTTGTCCGCGATAACATCGGCATCCGCATAGGGCTGCATCACGGCGACGCGCTGGAAGAAGACGGCGACGTGTACGGAGACTCGGTCAACACGGCTGCGCGCATGGCCTCGTTGGCTAAGCGCGAACAAATCGTTACCACCGCCAGCACGTTAAAGGCGCTTACCAACGCCGGCAGCATTCGCAGCCGCAGTTTGGGTCGCGCCCGCGTTAGCGGAAAACTGCTGCCGATCGAGATCGTCGACGTCATCTGGCAGGAAGACACGTCCAACATCACCACGGTGCAGCGCGCAATTCGCATCGATGATGGCGGCACCACCAACGTCAAACTCACGCTGCGCTTCCGCGGTGCGGTAGTCGAACTGAATGAAAACTCAGAGCCGTACTCGATGGGGCGCGACGCCACCAATACGCTGGTGGTGGAAACCGAGTGGGTTAGCCGTAATCATTCCCTGATTGAGTTCAAGAAAGGCTTCTTCGTGCTGTCTGATCGCAGCACCAATGCCACTTACGTCAAGCTTGGCGAAGACGATGAGCTGCGGCTGCATCGGGACGAAATTCATCTGCGCAAGGCCGGCACCATCAGCTTAGGCCAAGCGGTCGCCCAGAATCAGAACGATATCGTCTATTTTCAGTGTAGCTACTGAGATCGCCTGCTGAGCGTTTCAGCGGCGCACTGAAATGGTCAACCAACACATCGAGTGTGGGGGGCTGTGAGTGAGGATGAATAGACTTCTGGCGGCAATGGTCGCGTTGATGGCGCTCGCACTAGTCGCTGGGTCTGCCAAGGCACTGACGGCGTCTCAGCTGCCACTCGATGCCGCAATCGTTGGTGAGTCGACAAACGCCAGCGTGGCGGCGGCTACGGCGAATCATCACGCCAAGCGTGTGCGGGGCGTGTTCGCGAAGGACGGAATCGCAGCAGCGGTTGCTGAGCTCGATCAGATCGCTGAGCCAATCGCCTTCGAGACGGCGGCGGCGGAGCTTGTCGCCCATTTGCAGACCGGCAACGAGTCGAGCGAGGCGCGTAGCGCGCTCGAGCGACTGGCTACCTTGCCGATCCGCGTCTACAAGCGTCACGACGAGACACTGGCGGATTGGTTTGTGCCCGTTTTTGACGTGGGCGCGCGTGCGCGTTACGCGTTGCGCAGCTGGGCGGAAGCTGAGCAGCGAGACGGATGGGCCAAGCGCTTTGCCAGTGACCCTAGGTCAGCGCTTAGTTCTTTGATCGATGCCGACAACAGTGCTCAAATGCGCGCGTCGGAAGCGATCGCAACGTTGTCGCCATCGGCTGCCGTTCGGCTCGAACGAGCGAT
>JBBSIY010000051.1:0-13535 GCA_038257785.1 Lysobacterales bacterium | reverse complement strand
GAGCGCGGCCGCCTCGACGAGGCTGAGACTATGCAGCGCGCCATGCTCGCCGATGCCACTGATGCACTCGGCGAATCTCACCCGACCGTCGCGCTAGCCACCGGCAATCTCGCCCACATATACGAGTCCATGGGCCGGCTGGAGGAAGCGATCACGACAGGCGAGCGCGCGTTGACGCTGAAGATCGCGGCGCATGGCCGCAGCAGCGAGCAGTTCACCTCACAGACGCACAACCTTGCACGCTACGAGCAGAAGCTCGGCCGCTGGGCGCAGGCCGAGGCGCGGCAGCGTGAGCTGGTTGCGGTCGGTGAAGCTGTACTCGGCGCGGAGCATTGGCAACTCGGCCTGTACCGCTGCGCGTGGGCCGAAAGTTTGGCGCAGCTTGGCCGCGACGCTGAGGCCCTTACGCTGCTGGCGAAGGGGCTTCCGCCGATGATCGCCGTATTCGGCGGCGACAGCCCGAATTTGAGCGCCTTTGTTGAGCTTCAGCAGTCGCTGCAGGCCCGCCAAAATGCGGCGGAGCCAGCCGATACTGCCCGCTGATAACCCCTGTGCGCTCGTCGCGGAACATCCTCCACGCGCTTAGGCACCCCGAAGTCTTATAAAAAAATCTATTCGTTTTCAAACGCTTGTAGCTGGTCGCTCAATCTTCCGAAGATATTCGGAAGTCGTTCCGGACCGCCATCGGTAATCAGGGCTATATCGCCAACACCGCAACTGTTGGTCCGCTGCCGTGGCTTATATCCGCTTACCTCACCCGTTCGCCATTCGCCGTAATAGCCGAGATGTACGCAGCCGCGATGGCCGCAGCTTTGCCGCGCTGGTTTTTTTGCTTGTCGCTGAGTTAGCTATCGCGTTTGACGCCAACGATGGCTACGCGCCCGGCCTGAATGGCGTCGTCCATGCGCTGACGGTGCAGCCCAGCGGGCACGCGATCGTCGGTGGTGCATTTAGTGCGGTCAACGGCGTTAGCTGCGCGCAGCTGTGTCGCCTGAACAACGACGGCCGCGTCGCAGCGGGTTTCGGGCCGACCCAGTTAGACGGGGCGGTGCGCGCGCTGCTGCAGCGACCAGACGGGAAAGTGCTGGTGGGTGGCGAGTTCACTGCCGGCTTTGGGCGGCTCCGTGCGCGCCTCGTGCAGCTCAACGCCGATGGATCGGTAGACGAAGCGGGCACTGGCGCAGGCGTCAACGGGCCGGTGTTTGCACTGGCACAGCAGCCAGATGGTCGCGTTCTGATCGGCGGCGACTTCACGCAGATTGGCAGCAACTGGCCGAGTGCAAAGCTAGCGCGACGACTCGCCAATGGCTCGGTCGATCAAAGCTTCCTCGCAACATTTAATGGCCCGGTGCTGGCCCTCGCCGTTCTGCCGAACGGCAACATCGTCGTCGGCGGCGCGTTTACCGAATTCGGCGGAATCCCGCGCAGCAATCTCGTTGTGCTGAGTCCGACCGGCCAGCTGCGCTCGCCAGCGACCTTCAGCGCCAATGGTGCCGTCCGAAGCTTGGTCAGTGACGTCGATGGCACCGTGGTGATCGCTGGCGATTTCACCGTGATCGGCAGCGTCCCGCGCGCGCGGCTTGCGCGCATGACGCCAGACGGCGAACTGATTTACGGATTGGCCAACGCCGAAAACGGCGTTCGCGCGCTGCTGTTTCACAGCGACGGCCAGTTGATCCTCGGCGGTGATTTTTTGGCAATAAACAATCAGCCGCGCGCGCGACTCGCACGGCTGGATCCCGACCGCCAGCTCGACGCCATGTGGCGTACCGGCACTAACGGCAGCGTCAGCGCATTGGCCGAACAGCCGGACGGCAGCGTACTTGTCGGCGGCAGCTTCGCTCAGGCCGATGGCGAAGTGCGCTCTCGACTTATGCGCGTCACCATGCACGCGGTTCTCGAGCGCGCCTTGACGGTTGGCGCTGAGTCGGGAGGTGCTGTGCTCAGCAGCGCCAGCCAAGCCGATGGCGGGCTGATGGTAGGCGGCAGTTTCATCACCTTTGGTGGGCAGCCGCGCGAGGGCATCGCACGGGTCAGCGCAAATGGGCAAATCGATCTCGGCTTCAATCCCACCGTTGGCGGCGGCGACGTGCGCATGCTGGTCGCGCTTGACGATGGCGCCGTGCTGCTGGCGGGCAGCTTCACCTCAGTCAATGGCAACCCGCGCCGAGGACTGGCCAAGTTGCTGGCCAACGCCAGCTTAGACAACAGCTTCATCACGCCGATCTTTTCTAACTTTGGTGGGCCGAGCTTTCCCGCGGAGGTTTCCGGTGTGTATCCCGCACAGCGCGGCAGGCTTTACGTCACCGGCAATTTCGACACCGTCAACACGCTACCTATTGAAGGTATCGTTCGATTGCGCGCGTCAAACGGGTCGATAGAAGGCTCGCTTTCCGCCAAAGTGCAGCCGGGTGTGACTTCGTTGATCGAGGCAGCCGATCGGTCGCTGCTCATTGTCGGTGGCAGCACGGTCAACGACATTCCGCAGCCAGCGCGACTGTCGCGCCTGCTGCCGCCTGATGGCAGCCTAGACACGAGCTTTGTTCCGCAGGTCGGTGCCGGCAACGAAGTCACCCATGTAGCCCTTCTGCCCGACGGCAAAATGATCGTCGCGCTGCGTCAAGCGCCGGCAACCTCAACGTTTCTGCGTCGTTTGCGCGCTGACGGCAGCATGGATTCCGACTTCGCAGCATTTGCCAACGGATCCGTCACCAGCATCGCCGTACGCACGGATGGCGTGATCGCTATCGCAGGTGATTTCAACACGGTGTTCGGCGTCGCGCGCAGCGGCTACGCGCTGCTCGGACCCACGGGGATCTTGCTCAACGCGTTGCCAGCGGCAAACGGCACGGTTACCGGCGCACGGTTTCAGACCGACGGCAAGCTGATCCTAACCGGCAGCTTCAACAGCATCGGCGGCCAGACTCGCCGGGGCTTGGCGCGGCTTTCGACGCCCGACGCGGCGCGCTACGCCCTGCAGGTTGACGCCCTCACCGTGCGCTGGCTGCGCGCTGGTGCTGCACCCGAACTAAGTGCGCCCCCGCGCCTCTGGTCGTCCACGTTTGGACAGCCGCTCGAGCCGCAGGAAGTCTTTCATCGCGTGCCGGGCGGCTGGCAAATCGATGCCGCTGAGCAGTTGGGCGTTTCTGGCTATCTGCGTATGCAGCCGCGATCGATTGAGCAAGCCGCAGACGGGTCGAGCGCTGTCGAGCGTGAGTTTCAAATCCTCAACACTTTGTTGTTCAAAGACGGCTTTGAGCCCGGCGATCCGAACTAGCCGCCAAAACGCGCGCCAATCGCACTCAATCCCATCTTCATCAGGAGAAGCCCCATGCCGATCACACGCCTTTGCCTTGCAATCGCTTTGACCATAACCTCGATGGCCGTCAGCGCGTCTCCGTGGACTTTCCGCGGCAATTTGAACGATGGCGGCGTGCCGGCCAACGGTCGGTATGACCTGCGCGTGAGCCTGCTGGGGGAAGGCCAGAGCGCCGCAGTTCTGAGGTCGGTCACACTGTATCAAGTGGTCGTCACAGACGGGCAGTTTGCTGTCGACGTCGATTTTGGCATCGATCTGGCGGCGGCTCCGGTGACGCGGCTGCGGACCGAAGTGCAGCAGGGCGGCTCAGGTTTCGTCGCGCTCGGCGAGCCCACGCACTTTGATGCCAAAGCCGCCCTCGGCAGCGTTTGCTGGGACACATCCGGCAACACAGGCACTAATCCAATTGTCGACTTTCTAGGCACCGCCGACGCCCTGCCGCTGGTGCTGCGCACGGGTAATGTGCAGAGCCTGCGGATTGAGCCCTCATTGATTCTGTCCAACGGTTCTCCGATCACTGCCAACATCATTGCAGGCAGCTCGGCAAACAACGTCACCGCTGGCGTTCGCGGCGCGACGGTTGCCGGTGGCGGCGCTCTCATCGGCAACAGCGACCCCGAAATCTTCAGAGAAGGGCCGAACCGGGTGACTGACGTCTTCGGCAGCGTGGGCGGAGGCAACAATAATCAAGCTGGCAATGCGGATGGCTCCGTGGTCAACAGCCCGTTTGCCACGGTCGGCGGTGGAGACAGCAACCGCGCAGCCGGCAACAGTAGCACCGTCGGCGGCGGTCAGCTCAACGTTGTTGAAGGCAGCACCAGCACCATAGCCGGTGGCGCCAACAATTTGGCCAGCGGGCGGAGCAGCAGCATTATTGGCGGCGCGAGCAACGACGCCAGCGCCAATCTGAGCACTATCGGCGGTGGCTTCGCCAACATCGCCAGCGGTGAGCAGAGCACGATCGCCGGCGGCAATAGTAACGTCGTCAGCGGACCACTCAGCACCGTCGGCGGTGGTCGGATAAACCTGGCCAGCGGCGAAGAAAGCACCGTGAGTGGCGGCCTATCCAACCGTGCGACAGGTGAGCGCAGCACGGTGGTGGGCGGCGCGTTCAACAACGCCACCGGTAGCCAAAGCACGGTCAGTGGCGGACAAAGTAACTGTGCCGGCGGCGACTTCAGCTGGGCCGGTGGAGGGAGCGCGCGCGTGCGTCCCGGCAATGAGCCGAGTGACGACACGTGCTTCGAAGAGAGCTCGGGGGACGCCGACGGTGACGAGGGCACCTTCCTCTGGGGTGGACGCAACGTAAGCAACATTCCATTCAGATCCACCGGCCCCAACCAGTTCGGTGTGCGCGCGCGCGGGGTCTACTTCGGTGCCTTCAACGTCAATGCCGTCTCGCTGCCCGCCGGCCGATTCATCAACACGGCCAGCGGTGCGCATCTGACCACGGGCGGCACCTGGACCAATGCATCTAGCCGTAGCCTAAAAACCGCATTCGAGGCGGTTGATTCGCTGGCGGTCCTGAAAAAGGTCGCGAGCCTGCCGCTCAGCACCTGGGCCTACAAGGATTCGGTCGAAGGCCGACATCTGGGGCCGGTGGCGGAAGACTTCAAAGCGCTGTTTGATTTGGGTGGAGACGGGGAATCCATCGCCACCGTGGACGCCGACGGCGTGGCGCTGGCGGCGATCCAGGGCTTAAACCAGAAGCTAGAGGCCGAAAACGCGGCGCTGCGTTTCGAGCTTGCCGATCACGACCGCGCCCTTGAAGCACAGCAAGCCCACAGCGCCACCATCGAGGCCCGCCTGCGCGCGCTCGAGGCTCAGCGCTAGTGCGCACCGCAACGGCTGCGCTCGCCCTGTTCGCCTGCGCCACGGCCGGCGCAGCCGAACCCGTGCCCGAGCCCGCTGCAGCGCGTTTTTCCGGCGGCGCGGCGCTCAGCGCGCCTTTGCCGCACAGCGCGGACAAGCGCTTTGTGCTGGCTGGCGAACTCAGCCCCAGTGGCGTGCAACAGAGTGGTCGCTTTGCCCTAAGCGCCCGCTTAGTGCCTGAGTCCAACGCCCTCAACGCAACCTGCGGACCGCGCGGCGATGCGGTCTTCGCCAATGGCTTTGAGCTGCTGCCAAACCCAACGCCGTTGCCGTGATCCGGACTGGCACGGTCGGTTCTATCTCTTTGTCCAGGACTCATCTCATGACTAAGCCTCGTTTTTTTCGCAACGGCCTCGCCTGCGTTCTGCTGGCGCTTTGCATCTTGGTTGCGCCATCGGTGAATGCCGCCACCTGCACCGCCGCGGGCAGCGGCAGCTGGATTTTGCCGGGGACTTGGAGCGGATGCAGTGGGGTCACCCCCGGCGCGGCCGACACCGTGCGGATCAACAATGGCAGCGTGGTGTTGATCCCAGCCGGCGCAAGCGTGAGCGTGGCGGCGATCGAGTTCGGCGCAACGGGCTTTACGTTGGGTCTGACGGTTGACGGCACGCTGAGCGTGGGCAATGTGCTGCATCAGGGCAGCGCTGTGATCGACGGCCTAGGCGCCATCACCGTCACCGGCACCTATAACTGGACCGGCAACAACAGCCTCTTGCGCGGCCAGCTTCGGCCGGACGGCACTGCGTCGCCGCTGAATTTTGCGCCGGGCTCGGTGTGGAATCTCGCGGGCTCGCCCATGCGTCTAATCCAACGCGCCGTCGTGCAGCAGGGCGCCGCGAACTTCTCGGCCGGCGATATCGGCTGCTCCAGCACGGTCAGCTGGCTAATTGCGCCAGGCGCAGTGCTAACCATCAGCCACGCCGGCACGATAGGCAGCGGCGGTGCCAACTGCCTGATCCGCAACGAAGGCACGATCCGCAAGTCCGGCGCAGGCAGCAGCTTTCGGCTGACCGATCCGCGCGTGCGGTTGGAGAA
This sequence comes from Lysobacterales bacterium, assembly GCA_038257785.1. Taxonomy (GTDB): domain Bacteria; phylum Pseudomonadota; class Gammaproteobacteria; order Xanthomonadales; family Xanthomonadaceae; genus JANNWF01. Next base: position 7,309 of record JBBSIY010000051.1, on the reverse strand, counting down.
TCACGGGCTTATCGAAGTACTCGCAGGAAGCTTCGATTTCGAGGCTGGCGGCGGGCCCACCACCCACACAGGGATCTTCCGTACCGGCGCGGGCGCGACCTTCGGCGCACCTAGATCCGCCGCCGTATTCAACGCCGGCACACGTTTTGAAGGGCCGGGAACCGTCAGCTTCGCGAGCTCGGGTGCTCGCAGCTTCAGTACTGGCGTCGACTTTGCCGGTCCGGTCACTTTGGACGGTTCGGGCTCCGATCTGATCGCGGCCGCGGGCGTCACCCTGAACTTCACCGGCGGCATAGATTGGCGCGCTGGGCGACTGTCCGGCCCAGGCACTTTTCGAGTTCCCTCAGGCCGCACGCTAACGCTTACCAGCGCTGGCGCGAAAGCACTCGCGACCGGCGCGCAGCTGCTGCTGGAAGGCAGCACGCTGTGGCAAGCGGGCGAACTTGTTTTGAGTCCGAGCTCGGCTTTACCAGAAACTCGGCTGTTCAATGCCGCCGGCGCAAATTTCGAGGTGCAGTTTCGCCCAGCGACCATCACGATGGGCGGCGGCAGTAGCAATATGCTGTTCGAAAACGCCGGCACCTTTACCGCGACCGCTGCCGCCAACGCTGGCTTGCTGACCATGGGTGCCAGCGGTCGCGGGGCCGTGCTTAACCGCGGCAACATGACCTTCGCTGGCGCCGTTAGGAGTGAGACAAACAGCTGGCGGCAGACCGCTGGGCAGCTGTTGCTTGACGATGTTCAGATCGCGCTCACTGCTGAATCCTTCAACCAGCCGCTGGAGTTAGGGGGCGGCGTGCTCGCCGGCGACGCAGTGTTCAGCGGCGCCTTACGCAACACCGCAGGACTGATCCTGCCCGGCGGTGCCGGAGCGATTGGCACGATAGGGGTTAACGGTCGCTATGAAGAAGGCCCGAATGCGGCGATGACCCTAGAGATAGGCGGCACCGCGCTCGATGCGCACGACAGCTTTGTCGTCGGTGGCTCACCCGGCAGCGCCGCGCTGGCTGGAACGTTGAGAGCGGTTCGCCAAGGCAGCTATCAGTTCAGCCCCGGCGATTTAATTCCGCTTGTGATCGCCAATAGTCGCGGCGGGCAGTTTTCCAGCATCGATATCGATCCTGCCTTCCTGCCGCAGCCGCAGGTGCTGCTGCTCGAGAACGCCGTTGTCTTGGGCATCGAGGCACGAATATTTGCCAACGGTTTTGAAGCACCATGAGCGCCTTCGCCTCCACTATCGCGCGAATCTTGTTCGCGACGCTGACGCTTACCGCTAGCGGCGTGCAGGCTCAGGCCCACGTAAGCCGAATGGCCGACTTGAACACCGGGCCGAATCAGTTCACCCGCAGCAGCATGATCGCCGAGGGCGCGGTGCGGTTTGACGGACGCATGCTGTTTTCCGCCACCACCGATCGCACCGGGCGAGAGCTCTGGGTCAGCAATGGCACGCCGCAGGGCACGCGCTTGCTGCTCGATTTTTGCCCCGGCCGCTGCGATGGCCTGCCCCTCAATCCGCAGTTCACGCTGGTCGATGGCGATTCGATGGCGATCTGTGTTTTTCAGCCAGCGACGGCATTCATGGCTTTGAGCTTTGGCGCTGGCGCAATGGCCAAGACGCGCCGCACATGCTCGTCGACCTCAATCAAGGCGCGCCGAGTTCCTCGCCGAGGATGCTGGCATCGCGCTCGTTCCTGATCGGCGGCGTGCCGGTTGTTCGACGCTATCTGGCCGCCACGAATGTCGATGTGGGGCGCGAGCTGTGGCGTCTAGTCATCAGTACCTCGCCAAGCATTGCGCCCGAACGCGACATTGCATCGTTCGCGCCCGAGTGCGTCGTCGAGCGCGGCGGCCTGCGCTACTTCGTTGCCAGCACGGCATGTCCATCGACTTAGAGATCTGGCGCAGCGACGGCAGCGAAGCCGGCTCACTTCCAGTCACCAATTTTTCAACTGCCGGCAATTTCAACGCGCAGGGCATCAGCGACTGCCGGCAGAGCGGAAACAGCAATATCGTTCGGCTCGATCCAAATCTGCTGTTCGAGGCCTCAAATGCCAGCGTGGGTACTGAGCTCTTTCGACTTGACGGCAACGATCAGGCCAGCGTGGTCACCGACCTGCGCGCCGGCCCCTTAGGCGCATCCCCGTTTCCGTTCGTGCCGCTGCCGAGCCGCGTGATCTTTACCGCTGACGACGGCGTGTTTGGTCGTGAATTGTGGAGCAGCGACGGCACCGCCCAGGGCACCCAACGATTGACCGACATCAATCCCGGCGCTGGCGACGGGATAGAGCTCAACTCCATCCACGGACCCATCGTTCGCGCCGGCTCAATGGCGTACTTCGTTGGTGTCAATCAAGCCAGCGGGCGGGAGCTCTACCGCACTGACGGCACGCCAACTGGCACCGGTCTGTTTTTTGACGCGCACAGCGGCCAAGGCAGCGCGTTTGCCGTACATTTCTTCGGCTCTGGCGGCGCGTCCAGTGAGCCGGGGCCGCGCATCGCGGTGGCGGTGGGCGATGACCTAGTCGTCGGCATTAGCCCAAGCCCGCCTAATACCTGTGTCGTCTTGCAGACGCTTGATCCCGGCACCGGGTTCGCTGTGCCTACGACGCGGGTGTGGCCCGCTTCGGGCCTGTTCGGGAGCTGATGGCGATGCCCGGCGGCATTGTTGTGTTGATCGCCGCGCGCTTGGATCTTGAACAAAGTGAGGAGATTCACGCCCTAAGAAACGGCCAACTGATGAATCTCGCCGGCGCCGACATCGCGCCCGGCCCCCAAAGCAGCGCGCCTCGGCATCTGCTCGTCGATGGCGACCAGGTGTATTTTCAGGCTGACGACGGCAGCACCGGCCGCGAACTCTGGAGGCTCGATTTGAGCGAGGTGGTTGAGGTTTTTCGCAACGGATTGGAATAGCCCCAAGACCCAGCAGCCAGATGCCATGCTCAGGGTCTCGATCCGCAGCATGGCGGTTACCTGCGCCACCATGACGCGACTGAAGGCGCAGCCGGACAACGCCGCATCGCACTGCGCGTAGGCGCTCGAGCATAGCGTCAATCAGCTAAAGTGCGCGTCATTTCGGGCGTTGCGCTCGATAAAACCTTGCGGAGCGTCAGCCATGCGTCACGTGCTTACTTTTGCGGTCGCTGCGTGGATCGGAGCCAGCGCTATGGGCGCGTGGGCGGCGGATGCTGCGCAAGTCGATCAATCGACAAAGTTCGATGTCGAGATTTATCGCGCCATGCAGGCACTGCTCGCCGAGCCATTGCTCGCGCGCGACTCGGCGACGGCCGTGCTCGAGCGAATCGAGACAACAAACCTTGCCCGTGAGTCTGCGCGCAGCGAGTCAGCTGAGTTTTTCGCGAAAGTCGATGCACTGCGCGGGCCTTTGTATAACTTACGCCTTCTGCTGGACCACCCCGAACTTGCCGCGCGCGCGGCGCATTTTTCTGCTGCGACCGGCGGCATTCGGCTCGCTGCAGAAAGTATTTCTGGTACGACATGTCAGCAGCCGATTGAGCTACGAGCGGGCCAGCCGCTGAGTATCGAAGTGCCTGCCGGCGAAAGCCGCTGGGTCTCGGTCCGTTCGCCCCTTGACGCTAAGGCACCCTTGGCCTTAAGCACGCTCGGCTCCGAGTTCGACGCAGCATTGAACGTGTATTTGGACTGCCGAGAAATAGGCAAAGCGCCCATCAGCAGCGGCGACGATAACTACGGTCTACAGGCCATCGCCCTGCTGCCACCAGTTTCGCACCCGCTGGTGGTGCAAGTGCGCAACCAAGGCGATCGCGGCATTGCGGTCGTCAATGCTGTGCAGGCCGTGAGCATCAGCGGTCGCGTCACGCGCAGCGACACGGGCGAGCCGATTTCCGGTACTAACGTTGAGGCCTATCTGGGTACCAATCCAACCGATGCGCTCTATGCGGGCGACACCATCTCTCAGGGTGATGGCAACTATCAGTTGACCACGTTTGAATTCACGTCGGGCGGCAACGCATACGTTCGAACGCGCCAATCGGCATTTGACATTCGCTTTTTGGACGAAACTTGGAGCGGTGTGCCCTGTGCCGCGGCAACCTTCGGCCTTTCCCTTTGCGGTCCAGGTGCGCCCGCGCCGGCTGCGACGTCCGATGGCGTGTCGGTGACGGGGATCGACTTTACGCTCTCCCCGGGTGCAACCATCTTCGGCGTGGTGCGCGACCGCGGCGGACGACCCATTGGCGACGTTTCCGTGACCGTAAGCGACCGGACTACGCCCTTGCTGGCGCGGTCGGCATCGACGGACGAGTTTGGCCGCTATCGGATGAATGGCCTGCGTGATGCGTCCTATCGGGTGGCTGCCTTTGGCGGATTTACCGGCTATTCGAACCAAGTGTTCAGCGGCTTCGATTGCGTGGTCGGCTGCGAGATGATTTTCGGCACGTCGGTGGCAGCGGAGGAATCGGCCCCGGCACGCGCCGACTTTTCGCTGACTACGCGAGGCCAAATCCGAGTGTCCGTGACCGTTGACGGGCAGCCCTCCACCAACTTCGTTGAGATCCAAGCGTTCGACGCGCAGGGGCAATTCGTCACCTCGGGCTTCGTTCCAGCTTTCGAAACGCTGGGCGTTATCGGTCCGCTTGAGGCAGGCAATTACCGAATTCGCGTTAGCGGTCGAGGCTTGGTTTCTGAATTTTTTGACAATGTTCAATGCGTCGCCGCGTGTGGGCCCGCCGAGCTAAACGCCAGCACCCCGATTCAGGTGGCGAATGACACGCAGCCCGTCGAGTTGTCGATGGACCTCGAGGGCCTTCCAGAACTGCTGGGCAGTGTGACCGCACTCGATGGCTCGCCGATTGCGGGTGCAATCGTCAGCTTAGTTGAAGGTTTTTCCGTCCGACAGATTGAATTTACCGACAGCAGGGGAAATTATCGGCTACGACCTGAGTTCGTTGGAACCTACACGTTGGTCGCCAGATCAGATGACCATGTGGACGAAGCGCATGCCAACGTGGTCTGTCAGCCAAGCAGCGGATTTCCGTCGTGCCCGGGTGCGACGCCGGTCACCATTCAAGCCGGCGTCACCCCGCCGCGCATCGACTTCCAATTGGCACCGAGCGCACGGGTCACCGGCAGCGTTCTGGGCCTGGGGCCGAACACTTTCTTTGCCGTAACGGCCTTAACCAACAACAACCAGATTGCGAACGTCGGGATTTTCACCCGTCAGCTCGACAACACCTATACGATCAAAGACTTGCCTACCGGGCAGTACCGCATCGGATTTGAGGGCTCAGGCGCTCGCCTGCAGCTCTATCGCGATATCGACTGCGGCTTTCAAGCGTTTTCGTTTAATCAGTGCCCGCAGAGCGGCGCACAAACGCTGCAGATGGTAGACGGTGACACGATTAGCCAGGTGGACTTCACCCCGCGCGATCGCTACGGTCGGTCGGGACGCGTTACGCACTACATTACTGGCCAGCCGCTGGCGGGGATCATTATCGATGCGTTCGATCCGCTTTTCGGCACGCGGGCAATTTCCGTCATCACCGATGCGCAAGGCCGCTTTTCAATCGCCGCATTTTCTGAGGGCGCAGCCTATTACTTGGCAACCGACAACTCTCAAGGCTTGCGCAACCAAGTGTTTGATCGGCGCGAATGCCGCGTGGGCTCGGCCTACCTCGGCAGCTGTAGCCTTGAAGGCGCTACGCCAGTCATGTTTCCCGGCGACGAAAGCGAACTTAAGATCGTCCTGAGCCCGCTCGACACCGTGTTTTTCTCGGGTTTCGAGTAGGCGGAGCTGCGCATTTAGTGCAGCCTGAAAGCTTCCGGCAGTGTTCTCGGCCAGACGAACGTTAGACGTCTATGAACGATCGTCGGGACTATGAAAAGGCAATAGAGATCATCGGCGAGGTGATTCGCGCTTGGGACCCGTACTGCTTAATCGCCGAGGGCGTGCCAACCGACGAGTTCGATGAACAAATCGCCACGATCACCGCACGAGCTCGCGGCTTCCGCAGTGCAACGGATGCTGCACACGCCATCTCGGCGGTGTTCTCCGCATCGTTTGGCCCAGAAAAGTTCTCGATGCTCGATTGCAACGGTCCGGCGAGTCGCATCTTCACGCAGCTATGTGGTGCAAAGCTTTCGCCAGTAGTCTGACGATGTGCTCAAGCCGGGTGCTGCGGGATGCTTCGATAGTTGCTGATGTTCTGCCGTGCAGAGGCGACTTACCGCGTCACTGGAGACAGCGCGCCCAGCAGCCGCGAAGAAATTAGTTTTTGTTGGGTCATCCACCAAGAAAAAGCCCGCCGGATCGCTCCGGCGGGCGCTGCGTTTAGCGCGCTGAATTAGCCATCAGCGCATGCGCATCGATCAGAACTTGAAATCAACCTTGGCGTAATAGTAGCGACCCGGTAGATCGTAGTTCGAGGCGTCGTAGCCGTTCAGTGAGCAGCTGTAGCAGAACGGGGCGTCTTTGGCTGTTAGGTTGTTGACGCCGCCGGTTACACGCATCTCGCCGAGGATCGGCGTCTTCCAGCTGACCTGCATGTCGTGATACGTGGTTCCGCCGAGGCTGTTGCTAGCGCGAACGCTAGTATCAGCCGGCTCGGTCGAGCAGACGCCGAGGCCGCGATAGTCTTCGCAGTCTTCGGTCAGCCCGTCGGTGTAGCGCAGGCCGTAGCTGGCTGAGAAATCGCCGAAGGCCCAATCAAGCGACAGATTTGAGGCCCATTCTGGAATGCCGCTGTTGTTGACCTCGACACCCACGCCCTGCGGCTGTGCGCTGCCGAGCGCATCGCGCGCCTCGTAGCTATCAACAATCGTGTTGCGCCAGCTTGTGCGGAACACGCCTAGGTCGGTCTCCGGCAGGGTCCAGAAGAAATCGACGTCAAAACCGTCAGTTTCAATACTGCCGAAGTTCTGCAGGCGATTGGCAAAGCCGTTGATGCCGCCGGTCACCGCACGCGTGATGCCTTGGCAGAACGGCGAGTTCGGCCCGCCCGCATCGACCTGCGGAGCAAGGCCCGAGCAGATGTTGAGCTGCGTCTGCGCATCAATGGCTTGAATAGCACCATCCAGCTCATGCCGATACGCGGTGACTTCGATATCAAACTTCTCAGACCATCCTGCTTGATTGCCGAACTCAGGACTCCACACAAATCCGAACGAGTAGCTGTCGGAAGTCTCGGGCTGTAGGTCAATATTGCCACCGGTGGTAACCGAGATTTGTGGGTTAGCCTGCTGTGCATTCGGAGGTATGCCGAACTGCGAGCACACCGACGCCGGACCGCTTGGTGGCGCGCCGTTAATGCCGATCACGCAGGGATCGGTAAGG
>JBBSIY010000050.1:0-13760 GCA_038257785.1 Lysobacterales bacterium | reverse complement strand
CTGACGCAATTGAACTATCTGCGCTCAGTCATGCGCTCGACCTTCGCGTGGCGAAAGCGCTCATCAAGAATGGAGTCGTCGGCAAGTTTGATGTCGCGCAGTATTCGCAGGCCTACCAAGCAGCCGGGTTGCATCGGCTGCGACGCCATCAGGTGGAATTGATTCGCGACGTTGGCGAGAGTCTTGATCGAACCGTCTCGAAGCCTTTGATTGGCCACCTGTTGCGCATGTCGCGCATGCCCGCACGCGCGGCCGGACTAAGCGAGCTGCAAAGCTTTCTTGAACGTGGGTTCGAAGCTTTTCGTGCGCTCGGCGGCTCGGGACCGTTCGTCAACGAGATCGCCGCGCGCGAGTTGGCCGTCTCAGAGCGCCTGTTTGCAGGAGACCCGACGCCTTTTCGCCCTACATGAGCCGGCAAGCCGCCACCTAAGTTAAGCAAACTGCTTGTCAATCTGGCTGTTGATCTCGCGTTCGATCGGACCACGCAGCGCCGTGAGCAGAAAGCTCAGGTTAGCGGTCACACACACTTCCCCTTTGCTCAGCGCAATGCTGCCATTGACGCCGCTGCGCTCAAAATTGAGCGTGTTGCCGGTCCAGCCGTACTCGACGTCAAAGCGCTCGGATATTTTTTCGGCGACGTTTTCAACCGCCTGCTTTGCCTCTTTCATGGACTTCGTGTGCTGACGCCTAATCTCGATGCTTGGCATGGCGATGATCTCCTCCCGATCAAAAATTCCTCGCTATTGTGACCTGAGCCCGGCTCCAGCCGAAACGGCCATTTCGCATCATTGCTTCACGTTTTGTGCTGCCCGATGCTAGAGTCCGCGAAGGAGCGGGAGGGGGTGTCGTAATGCGCTTGAGTTTTCCCAATGGCGAGCACCCGGATGTGCTGCTGGAAGATGGCGAGCTGACCATCGGCAGCGCGGCCGGAAATCGCGTGTTGATCCCGGGCCTTGGGCTAGCGGGTAGACACGCTGGCGTTCGCATCGATGCACAGCGCGGCATTCTGCTTAACGTGCTGGACGCCGCTGCCAGCGTGCACGTGAATGCGCGACCTGTGCGCGAGCTGGCCTTTCTGCGGGTGGGTGACGTGGTCAGCCTTGAGCGTCTGCAGATTCTGGTAAAGCCGGATCGCGATGCGGTGATTGAGACCAATGTCCCTGCCGACAGTCTTCCACTGACGGATACCGCGCAGCGTACCGGGGCGTCGCGTGTGGTGATTCGGGGCGTGAGCGGCAGCTACTCGGGGCGAAGCCTGACGTTGTGCGATCCGCTACGCATCGGTCGCGGGGCGGATATGGAAGTGCGGATCGATGATCCAGACTTGCCTGAGCACCTTGCGACGCTTGAAATCCACGGCGAGCGCGTGCTGTTGCGCAACGTTGGAGCTGTCGATGGCAGCGTCGTGAACGGTGTTCCTGTTCGTGACGCTGTACTGCATCCTGGCGACCAGATGGCGTTTGATGGCCATCGATTTGTCTTAGAGGCCCCGGGACTTCCGCCGCGTGGAAGTGCCGCACCCGCGACGGTGCCCGGCATGGCTGCAGGCACCACGCAGACGCTTCAGGCGGTGCGCGCCAGTGATGCTGCAGATGCTGATCGGTCGAAGCCGGCAGCGCGGTCCACTCCGCGTCCGGTCAATGCGGGCGGGGTTGCCCAATCTTCCGCGAGCGACGACGATGACGGCGCTTCGAAGTTTTCCTACGGCTGGCTGATACTCGTCGCGGCCGCCATCGGTGCCGGGTTGGCCGCGATACTGGTCTACGCGCCGCACTAACGGCGCGGGTACGTCTTTCTGCGACTGGTCGTCCGCCGGAAGCACACGGAGCTTGCGACAGACGCATGCAATTTGCTTCAGCGTTCAAATATTCTGCGACGATGGTCGGCGTTCTCCAAGCCTCTCGGGGCGTTTTGGTCGACGTTAACCCAGCGTTTGAGCAGCGCCTAGGGTTCCCTCGCGAAGCCGTGCTCGGCAAGCGTCCTGTCGATATTGGTTTGTGGCCGGACAGCGACGCCCGCACCGAAATTTGGTCGCGGTTAGGAGCTGGCGAGTCGGTGCACGAGCTGTCTCTGCGATTCGCCGACCATCAAGGCAATATCGCCCAAGGTCGTTTCAGCTGTGAGGCGTTCAGCTTTGACGGGGAAAAATACTATCTCTGCCTGATCACCGAGGTAGTGGCGCACCAGGCGGTGACGCTGGAAACGCCGCATCTCGGCTATCACGCGCTGTTTCTCGCGGCGGCGGAAGGTCTGTACCGAAGCCTGCCAGGCGGCGGCTTCGTCGATGTGAATCCTGCCATGGCTCACCTGATCGGGTTTGACTCGCCCGATCAGCTGCTGCGTGTTCCAGCGAGCGAGGCGGCCGCGCTATACGTTGAGCCGGGGCGGCGGGCTCAACTTCGTGCACTTATTGACGTCGATGGGCACTACAGTCAGCAGCGCAGTCAGGTGCGGCGACGCGACGGTACCGTTATCTGGATCAGCGAGAATTCGCGCGCTATTCGTGACATCGACGGCCGTGTCATCTTGTACGAAGGTTCGGTGGTTGAAATCACCGAGTCGCTCGCAGCGGAAGCTGCATTGCGGCAGTCAGAGGCGCTTTACAAAGTGCTCGTCGACGGCTGTCGCGACGGCGTGTTTTTGACTCAGGGCGGCTATATCCGCTACTGCAATCAGGCAATGGCGGATATCTTCGGTTTCGGTCGCGCTGAGCTCGAAGCCAAACCCTATATCGAGTTCGTGCACCCTGACGACGTCGCATCGCAGGCTGAACGCAGGCGACGACGCGAGGCCGGTTCGTTAGAGCCGCATCGCTACGAGATTCGCATGCGTCATCGTCTGGGCCACTACGTCAGTGTGTCGGTGCATGCCGATGCGGTGACGTACGAAGGCGAAATCGCCTCAACCGGGTTGATGCGGGATATCACTGAGGAGCGCAGCCAACGTCAGGCGTTGGAAGCCGCTGAGCGCTGCTATCGAGAGCTGTTTCAGGGCTCGCCGATTGGTTTGTTTAAAACTAATGCGACGGGCCGCGTGTTGGAGGTCAACCCTGTGCTCCTGCAGATGCTCGGTTATGAGGCATTTGAGGGTATGCGCGAGGCGCTGCCAATGATGACCGACATTTATGCCGATCCGACTGAGCGCAGCGAGGTGCTATCCGAGTTGACACAAACGGGCACCGTGCGTGACCGCGAGGTGCTGCTGAAGACGCGGGATGGCCGCAAGCTGCTAGCCTCGGTCAATGCCAGCGTTATTGCTGCGGTTGACGGGTCGAGTGTGGAGTTTGCCGGCTCGGTCATCGACGTCACCGCGCGGCGTGCCCTGACGGAAGAGCTGGCGCGCTCTGAGACGCGCTACCGCACGCTGGTAGAGCATAGTCAGGTTGGCGTGTTTATCTCCGACGGGCAGCACTATCAGTACGTCAATAAAGCGCTGCTCAATATGTACGGCTACAGCGAGACCGAGCTGCTGGCTTTAGATTTTCGCGCGCTGGTGGCCCCTGAGCAGATGGAGGCTGCCGAGCAACGACAAGCGCTGCTGCGCGAGCGCCAACCGTTGCCAGATGAGTTCGAAAGTTGCTACTTGCGACGTGACGGCTCGCGCTTCTGGGTTCGGGTTAGCTGCTCCCCGATTGAGATAGAGGGTGCCACACACATCACCGGCGTGATTCTCGACATCACTCGGCACCGCGAGGCCGAGCGCCGTTTGCGTTTTCATGCAAGCCACGACGCGCTGACTGGGCTGCCTAACCGCGTCATGTTTCAAGAGGCTATGGAGCGCACGCTTAAACAAGCGGCGGACGATCCCAATTTTGCTTACGCCATGCTTTTTCTCGACTTGGATGGCTTCAAGCTGGTCAATGACAGCTTGGGTCACGCTGCTGGCGACCTGCTGCTGGTGGCGCTGGCAGAAAAAATGAGTGTGGCGCTCAGCGGTGAAGCGATGGTGGCGCGCTATGGGGGCGATGAGTTCACCATACTTCCGCATGGCACCTGCAGCGTCGCCCGTGCCGTCACGCTCGCCCAGCGTGTGATCGACCTGTTCGATGTGCCCTTCGAGATCGGCGAGCAGCTGGCGTGGTCCAGCGCCAGTATAGGTATCGTTGAGGGCCGCAAGGACTACCGCAGCCCGGTGCAAGTGCTGCGCGACGCAGACACGGCCATGTATCGGGCCAAGGCGGCTGGCAAGGCTGGCTTTGTAGTGTTCGACGACACCATGCACGGCGAGGCGCGCAAACGTTTTGAGCTTGAGCGCGACCTTCGTGCCGCGCTGCGCGGCGGCCAGTTTGTCGTGCACTATCAGCCCCTGGTGACCTTGACCGATGCGCGCATCGTCGGCTGCGAGGCGCTGGTGCGTTGGCAGCACCCTGAGCGCGGCTTGCTGCTGCCCAACGAGTTTTTAGCCGTGGCCGAAGAGATGGGCCTGATCGCTCAGCTCGACGGGTGGGTGCTTGAGTCGGCATGCAATCGAGTGGTTGCGTGGCAGGCCATGTATCCCGAGCACGCCTCGCTACGCCTAAACGTCAATCTCGATGATCGTCAGATGGGCAGTGCCACCCTAGTCGATGAAGTGGCGATGGTGCTGCGTTCTAGCGGTATCTCGCCGGGAAACCTGAGTCTCGAAGTGACTGAAACGGTGTTTCGAACGGATCGTGATCAGGCAGGTCGCACGTTTCGTGCGCTGAAGGCGCTGGGTATTTCTCTAGTTGTAGATGATTTTGGCACGGGCTACTCGTCGCTTGATTCGTTTGCGTCCTCGCCGTTCGATGCGTTGAAAATTGATCGCAGTTTCATTCGCGATATGGAGATAAACGTTCGCCATCGGGCAATTGTGCGAACGATAGTGGCATTTGCGAGTGATCTAGGATTGACGCTGACGGCGGAGGGCGTCGAAACGGAGGGTCAATCGCAGCTGCTGCAATCGCTAGGCTGCACGTTAGGTCAGGGCTATTTGTATTCGCGACCATTGGAGGCCCGAGCGTTCGAGGCCCTACTTGGCGCTGAGGCAGATCAAAGGTGACGCCGATGATCCTCTTGATCCCTTTGGCTAAATCAAGATCCGTAGCCGGTGTGTGTCCCTACCAATGTGCACAGATTGGATCCTGACTTGATCTGCTGGTGGGATTTCGGCCAGGCACGCATGCTAGGGAGCGCTCAATCGATGTGCCCGGTGTTTACCAACGGGGAAAATCCTTTGGGCACGCTCCAGCCTCTCATCGAATGCTGTTTAGCCGACGTCTGATCGTACTCATCGCGAACGGAGAAACCGAAGTTGGGCGTTCGCGCAGGCTCATGCCGAACTATACCCAACGGGTGAAGCGACGCCCGCGGGTCTGTGGAGCCGCCGCTATGCCAACTCCAACCTCGCCGACATCGGCACCAGCCCGCCCACCTCACCACTCATCTTCGCGAACGGATTCGAGTGATCAATGCGGCCAGATCAAAGTGGCCACTTCAACGGGGTCAGCAGGGATTAATGGGCTCGCCGTTTACTTGACGCCTTACCGCGCGGGTCATCCGGATCACTGAGCGCGGAATCGACGTCGGCGGGCGATATCTTCGCCGCGAAGTCTGCGCTTGCCTGTTCGCAGCCGACGGCTTTGCCCGCGTCGACGAACATGCGATAGGCCGCCACGTCGTCGCGGGCGGTGCCTTCGCCTGCGTGCAGCGCCTTCGCCAGAGCGCATTTCGCGTACACGTCGCCTTCTGTGACCGCCTTATGCAACCAGCGCAGGGCCTGCGCTTGATTGGGCTTTGTGCCGATGCCTTGTTGGTATGCCCGCGCGAGCGCGCTGTAGGCGAGGAACTCGCCCCAGCGTGCCATCTTCCGCAGTATGCGAAATCCCCTGCGGGCGTCGCCGGGCACCCGGTCGCTGGACATCAACTCAGTTGCAAGGGTGTAGCACGCCACGGCATCCTTTTTCGCGGCTTTCTCGAGCCATTCGCGCGCGTTCGCCGCATCCTCCGTGACGCCGTTGCCAGACGCATACTTCCGCGCCAGCAGAAACTGCGCGCTAGGATCACCTTCGGCGGCGGCTTTGCGCGTCCAACGCAGCGCTTGAGCAACGTCCTGCGTGACACCATGGCCGTAGCCATACAGCGCGGAAAGGGTTGTCATCGCATCGACTTCGCCGCGGTCAGCGCGCGCACGCACGATAGCTAGCAGATCATCGGGCAATGTACCGAATCCCTCACCTTCGCCGGCAAACTCGACTACGCGGCCGATTGACGTCACCACCTGCGCGTCGTCGCGCAAATCGTCCGGTCCGCGTGCCGCGAGATAGGCGAGAGCAACATGCGCCTCGACCATCGCCGGCCAATCGCTTGAGCTCCGCTCCTCGCGGTCGGCGACGCGGCGAACCCAAGCGTGCGCTTGCCTCACGTCGCGCTCCACGCCGAGACCCTGCACATACATTCTCGCCAAGGCCAGCTGCGCTTCGACGTGGCCCTGCGTCGCCGCACGTCGGTACCACTGCTCCGCACGCGACGCATCCGCCTCGACACCGTTGCCGGCGAAAATCATCGAAGCGAGTCGGTGCTGTGCCCTGGAATCGCCCTGTTCTGCCGCGCGGCCATACCAGTCCAACGCTTTGGCGAAATCCTGTTCGACCCCTCGGCCGGTTTCGTAAAACGACCCAACGTCCTCCTGGGCGCTTGCCAGACCCTGCTTCGCGGCCGCGAGGGAAAGTGCGAAGGACTGTGCTTCGTCCTCATCGACACCCCAGCCGACGTAATAGTAACTGCCGAGCTCAGCCTGCGCTTCGGCCAATCCCTGATCTGCCGCTTTGCGCAGCCAGTCCGCGCCGCCGGCTTTGTCCTGTATCACGCCATTGCCGGCGCCGAGCAGGGTGCCGTAGCGCCATTGCGCGCCTGCGTGACCCTGCGCCGCGGCCTTACGGAACCAGCCTGCGGCGTAAAAGTCGTCTTTGGCGACTTCGTCGCCTGATTCGTAGCGACGTCCCATCGCGTACTGCGCGGTGGCGTCGCCCGCATGGGCGGCATTGCGTTCGCGCGCCAGTCGCGAATCGATTGCAGATTCGTTTGCGGTCCTGGTTACCTCGTCTGCGCAGGCAGGTAAGGCGACGAGTGTGATGCACGATGGCACGATCGCAGCGCTCGAGACGAGCAGGGCACGGCAGAATGAGAGCAGGGAATGGTGGCTCATGTCGCTTGCCTCCTGAAGTCAGTGAACGATACGCCCGGGCGGGCGAACAACGAGGTTGCAAGCGATTACGCTGAAAGGAGCGGCTAGGGGACAGATAGCGAGCCAAAACGCCACGAAAAGCACAAAGCAAAAGCGCAAAGGGATAGTTGGCAGCAAACGCCAAGACGCTATTTTCCTTCGCTTTCCTCGAAGCGTGTCGGCGCTTCTGCGCTAAATATTCGATTTCCACCGCTCAAGTTCGAAAAGCCGGCATGAGGCGATGCCTCAGCGCCCTTTTCGTGCTGCGCTGCGTCATGGTAGTGTCGCCGGCCCAATCTTTGGAGTCTGCCATGTCGCGCGCTTACAACTTCAGTGCCGGCCCGGCCGCACTGCCTACCCCCGTGCTTGAGCAGGCTCGCGACGAATTGCTGGACTGGGGCGGCGAGCGTGCATCCGTGATGGAAATCAGCCATCGGAGCAAGTCGTTTGTCGCTGTCGCTGAAAAAGCTGAAGCAGATCTACGCGAGTTGCTGGGAGTGCCAGACGACTACGCGGTGCTGTTTTTGCAGGGCGGTGCGACGCAGCATTTCGCGCAGATTCCGCTAAATATCGCGACGCCTGGCCAGGCCGCTGACTATCTGGTAACGGGCGCATGGGGGCAAAAGGCGGTAGCAGAAGCCGCACCCTATGTCAGCACGCGGGTCGCCGCTTCTACGGATGCCGGAAACTTTACCGACCTGCCGGCAGCTGGAAGTTGGCAGGTAGATCCCGCCGCTGCGTACCTACACTACACGCCCAACGAAACCATTCACGGCGTCGAGTTTCACGATGTTCCCGACGCCGGCGACGTGCCGCTGGTGGCAGATTTCAGCTCGACGATTCTGTCGCGGCCAATCGACGTTGCAAGGTTTGGCGTGATTTACGCCGGCGCGCAAAAGAACATCGGGCCTTCGGGCTTGGTGCTGGTCATTATTCGGCGTGACCTCCTCGCCCGCGGCGGCCAGCCGAAGGCTAAGGTTCTGAGCTACGCGGCGCAGGCGAAAGACGGATCGATGCTCAACACGCCACCGACGCTCTCGTGGTATTTGGCGGGTCTCGTTTTCGAGTGGCTGAAAGCCGAGGGTGGTTTGGCCGTCATCGGTGAGCGCAATCGCGTCAAAGCCGAGACCTTGTACACCGCGATCGAGTCGTCTGGCGGGTTTTACAAAAGCCCCGTTGCCAAGGCCGCGCGCTCATGGATGAACGTGCCGTTCACCCTACATAGCGACGCCCTCGACAGCGCATTTTTGAAAGAATCGGAAGCCGCTGGCCTATTGGCGTTAAAGGGTCACCGCGCCGTCGGCGGCATGCGCGCATCGATCTACAACGCGATGCCGCTGGCTGGCGTGCAGGCGTTAACGGCCTTCATGGCCGATTTCGCACGCCGCAACGGTTAATTCATCGCGGCGGACCCAGTCAATATCGATTTTATCGCGGCCGACGCCGGAGAGCGTCGTCGCTTCGGGGGAGGCACCCACAGGAACTCGCATGTTTACCATTCAAACGCTTAACAACATTTCCCGCAGCGGGCTAGATCGCCTGCCTCCCGAGCGCTATCGGATCGTCAATGATGCTGCCGCGCCAGACGCCGTTTTGCTGCGCTCAGCCGACATGCACAAGCTGACCATTGCAGACTCTGTCAAAGCCATAGGCCGCGCCGGGGCTGGCACCAACAATATTCCCGTGGACGCGCTGTCGGCGCGCGGCGTGGTGGTGTTCAATGCGCCGGGTGCCAACGCCAACGCAGTGAAGGAGCTCGTGCTGGCTGGCATGCTGCTGTCGTCGCGCAACTTGGGCGAAGCACTTGGCTTCTCTGCCGGCCTTCGCGACGCGGCAGATCCGCATCTCGCCATGGAGACCGAGAAGAAGAAGTTCGTCGGTACCGAGCTTGCCGGTAAGACGCTAGGCGTTATCGGCCTCGGTGCTATCGGCGTCCGAGTGGCTAACGCGGCGCGCGCGCTCGGCATGCAGGTGTACGGTTTTGACCCGCACATGACTGTTGACGGTGCTTGGCAGCTCTCGTCCGACGTGGTGAAAGCGGGCAGCTTGAACGAACTGTTTGCCGCCAGCGACTTCATCACTTTTCATGTGCCTTTAAACGATGCCACTCGCGGCATCTTTGGTGAGGCAGCCCTCAGCGTTGCTAAGCGCGGCGTCGCTCTGCTCAACTTTGCCCGCGACGGCATCATTGACGCGGCGGCTTTGCGCAAAGGATTGGCGGACGGCACGATCGGTCGCTACATCACCGATTTTCCGAATGTCGATTTGATCGGAAATCCGCGCGTGATCAACCTGCCGCACCTAGGTGCGTCCACGCTAGAGGCGGAAGAGAACTGCGCGGTGATGGTGGCCGATCAGGTCAAGGATTTTTTGGACAACGGCAACGTCACCAACTCGGTCAACTTTCCCACCACGCGCATGTCGCGCGAGGGCGCGGCGCGGCTCTGCATCGCCAATCAGAATCGTCCGGGCATGATCGGCCAGCTGTCGCTGGTGCTGGGCGAGGCCGGTTTGAACATTGCGCAGATGCACAATGCGTCGCGCGGCGCGATTGCCTACACTCTGGTCGATATCGACGCGCCCGCTG
Organism: Lysobacterales bacterium; assembly: GCA_038257785.1. Taxonomy (GTDB): domain Bacteria; phylum Pseudomonadota; class Gammaproteobacteria; order Xanthomonadales; family Xanthomonadaceae; genus JANNWF01. The sequence goes on along the minus strand of JBBSIY010000050.1, from coordinate 3,991 downwards.
ACGCCGCTGCACTGGCGAAGATTGCCGCGCTCGAAGGCATCCTTTCCCTGCGAGTGGTGTGATGGCGGCCAAGCCCAAGGTCAAAACGGTAAACAAATCCAAAGCGCCGGCCACGTCCGCCCGAGCGGAAAGCAGCGCGGCGGCCTTGGGCGAAGTGCGCGCGCGCATTGACAGCATCGATGGGGAAATCCAGTCGCTGATTGCAGAGCGCGCGCGCATGGCGCATCAGGTAGGTCGTGCGAAAGGGCCGCTCAAAGCCGCCATCGAGTATTACCGACCCGAGCGCGAAGCGCAGGTCTTGCGCAAAGTGGTGGATCGCAACGACGGCCCGTTAAGCGATGAAGTGCTGGTGCGGCTGTTTCGCGAAATTATGTCGGCCTGTTTGGCCCAGCAGGAGCCGCTGAAGATCGGTTTTCTCGGCCCTGAGGGCACCTTCTCGCAACAGGCCGTAATCAAACACTTCGGCCATTCCGCGCACGGCTTGCCGCTCGCGAGTATTGAGGAAGTGTTTCAGGAGGTTGCCGCCGGCAATGCGGATTTTGGTGTCGTGCCGGTCGAGAACTCGGGCCAAGGCACCATTCAATCCACCTTGGATATGTTTTTGGTCTCACCGCTGAAGATCTGCGGTGAGGTCGAACTGCGCGTGCATCAGTATTTGCTGTCGCGCTCAGGCCGGCTTGAAGATGCCGAGCGCGTTTACTCGCACCCGCAGTCGCTGGCGCAATGTCAGTCGTGGCTGCGGCAGAACGCGCCAAAGACCGAACGCGTCGCAGTGAGCAGTAATGCGGAAGCCGCGCGTCGCGCGCGCAATGCTGACGACTGCGCAGCGATTGCCGGCTCGTCCGCTGCGCATGTCTACGGCCTCAAAGTGGTTGCCGGACCGATTGAAGATCGCCCAGACAACACGACGCGATTCTTGGTCGTCGGCCGTGAGCTGTTTCCGCCCTGTGGCCACGATCGCACCTCGATTTTGGTGTACGTCAAAGATCAGCCGGGCGCGCTTTTCAATATCCTGCGTCCGCTGGCCGATCACGGACTAAGCATGAACAGGATCGAATCACGGCCGGCGCATCAGGGGCTATGGCGATACGCGTTCTTTATCGACTTTGAGGGGCACATCGATGATGTTGCAGTGCGTGCTGCACTCGCTGATCTCGAAGCGTTTGCCTCGGAAGTGAAGGTGCTTGGCTCGTATCCCTGTGCCGTGCTGTGACTGCAACAGTCCCTGATTTTGCCGGGCTCGTACGCCCGAGCATTCGTGGCCTGCGGGCCTATGATCCGGGTCACGATCTAGTCGCACTGCGCCAAGCCAACGCTGACTTAGTTGAGCTGGGCTCCAATGAAAACAGCTGGGGCTGCAGTGAGCGCGTTGCCGATGCTGTTTTCGCCGCGATGTCGAGCTTGTATCGATATCCTGATCCGCTGGGCGGCGGACTAAAGCGCGCCATCGCGCGCAAGTTTGCGGTGGAGGCGGAGTGTGTTTTGCTCGGCAACGGCACCCATGAGCTGCTGATGCAGTTCGCCCAAGTGTTTGCCGGAACGGGTGCTGACGTGGCGGCCTCGCGCTATGGATTTGCGGTCTACGCATTAGCCGCGCAGGCTGCAGGAGCGCGACTGGTCGTCGCACCAGCGCTGCCGCCGGATGACCTGATGCCGCGGGGTCACGATCTTGACGCGCTGGCGGTGGCGGCGACCCAAGGCGTGCGATTGATCTATGTCGCCAATCCGAACAATCCCACCGGCACGTGGTTCGCAACCGAGGCGCTGGAAACTTTCCTAAGAAAACTGCCGCCGCGCGTGCTGGTGGTCGTCGATGAAGCGTATGCGGAATACGTGGATGATCCCACCGTCGGCAGCGCGGTCGACTTGCTCGACGAGTATCCGAACCTCATCGTTACGCGCACGTTCTCCAAAGCTCATGGTTTGGCGGGTCTGCGGGTGGGCTACGCGCTGGCGCATCCCGCGCTGGTGGAGGTGATGGAGCGCATTCGCGAGTCGTTCAACGTTAATTTGCTGGGCCTAGCCGCTGCAGAAGCATCGCTTGGCGACAGCTATCACCTGTCTTCCATACGGGTGCGCAACGCCGCTGAGCGCAGGCGCATGACGGATGCTTTGCGCAAGCGGGGCTGGCGCGTAACGCCTTCGCAGACAAACTTTCTGCTGGTCGAGTTTGGCGCGCGCGTGTCGCGGGTCGAGGCATCTTTGCTGAAGGCTGGTGTCGTTTTGCGTCCAATGGCTGGCTACGACCTAGGCACCTGTTTGCGCATCACGATTGGCAGACCGGATGAAAATGATCGCCTGCTGAAGGCCTTGGACGAGGTGCGATGAGCGGGCTGCGTTTTTATGCGGGGCGAGGGCGAGCCTTAGCCGGCGAGCTGCGTGTCCCTGGCGATAAATCGGTGTCGCATCGGGCCATTATGCTGGCCTCACTCGCCGATGGCCGCAGCAGAATCAGCGGTTTTCTCGAAGGAGAAGACACGCTCGCTACCGCCGCTGCGTTTCGCGCGATGGGTGTCGCGATTGACGCCTCGGCGAACGGCGACCAAGTGGTCGAGGGCGTTGGTCTGCATGGCTTGCGCGCGCCGGCTGGAGCTGTTGACTGCGGCAATGCTGGCACTGGCATGCGCTTACTGGCCGGCGTTTTGGCGGGGCAGGCGTTCGATAGCCAGCTAATGGGTGACGCTTCATTGTCGAAACGCCCTATGCGTCGCGTTACGGATCCGTTGGGCCTGATGGGCGCGCAAATTGAAACAGCCGAGGGCGGTACGCCGCCGCTGCGCATTCGCGGTGGCCAGGCGCTTCGCGGGATCGATTTTGCTTCGCCCGTGGCCAGCGCACAGATCAAATCAGCCGTCCTGCTGGCGGCTTTGTATGCAGACGGCACGACGACCGTTCGCGAGCCACACCCGACCCGCGACTACACCGAACGTATGCTGCAAGCGTTCGGCTGGCAGGTCGAGCATCGCGATGGGTTTGCCCGATTGTCTGGCGGCGGCAAGCTGGTTGCGCGCGACATCGTCGTGCCCGCTGATTTTTCGTCGGCCGCATTTTTCATCGTCGCTGCGAGCTTAATACCCGGCTCCGATGTTCTGCTGCGCGATGTCGGCGTGCATCCGCGTCGTACCGGTCTGTTGCGTGCGTTACAGCTGATGGGCGCTGACATCACGCAGGAGAATCCACGGGAGCAGCAGGGAGAGCCAATTGCTGATCTTCGCGTGCGGGCTGCGCGTTTGCGCGGCATTCACGTGCCTGAGGTCTTAGTGCCCGACATGATCGATGAGTTTCCCGCGCTCTTCGTTGCCGCTGCGCTGGCCGAGGGAGAAACCACCGTCACGGGTGCGGCCGAGCTGCGCGTTAAGGAGTCCGACCGCATCGCGAGCATGGCAATTGGGCTGCGCAGCTTGGGTGCACGCGTTCGCGAGACGCCGGACGGTGCGGTGATTGCTGGCGGCCCACTAACGGGCGGCGACGTCGAGAGCCATGGAGACCATCGAATCGCGATGAGCTTTGCCATTGCCGGCCAGCTTGCCGACGGCGTGGTCATCATCAACGACTGCGGCAACGTGGCGACGTCGTTTCCGCAGTTCGATGTGCTGGCGCGCGGGTTGGGGTTTGGCCTGAGAGCATCAACTGTCTAGGGTCTGCGCCGGTTGTGGCATCGGAGCGTAGTTATCCAACGTGTAAGACCTGCTGCTGACAAGCTAATGCGACGTGAATGCCTGAAAAAGCAGTCTCCGATTGCTGCATGATGTCTGCCGCCGCACCTACGCATGACTGCACCGGCACTAGGTGAATCTCATTAGCCACACTAGGGGAGCCGCGCTTCTATCGCCGCCGCTGCCGCCTCTGCTTCCGCCTCGTGCTCGCCTTTGATCACCCGCAGTACGCTGATGTCGAAACGGCTTCCGACGTTTGCCAGCGCCGCGATTGCGAGAGCTTGGCGCTGCGAATCGACCAGCATGCCGATCAAGGCCATCCGCACCGCCTCACG
>JBBSIY010000049.1:0-13889 GCA_038257785.1 Lysobacterales bacterium | reverse complement strand
CCGGCAGGTCTCCCTGGATACTGATCGGCACCTCACGCGTGGCGCTCGAGGCGGGATCGAAATGCCACAGGCCGCCACCGTTTTCGAACACGATGCCGCCCGGGCCAGCGCTCGGCCAGAGCACGTCAAATGCGCTGAACGTGGTGAGCTTATTTGCCGCGCCGCCGGTGGGCGAAGTCGAATACAGATTCAGCGTGTAGTCGCGGTCAGAAACAAAATACACGCTGTCGCCAAGCCACATCGGCTGATGGTCAGTGGCGCGATCATTCGTCAACTGCAGCGACGAATTGGCGACGAGGTCATACACCCACACGTCCTGCGCGCGCCCGCCGCGATAGCGCTTCCAGCTGCGGAAATCGCGATCAATCGGCGTGTAGACAAACTTGGTTCCGTCCGGACTGAAGCTGCCGCCGCCGGTTTCAGGAATCGCCATTGGCGCTTCCATCCCGCCGGCAAAAGGCACCAGATACGGCCGACCCTCGCGCTCACCCCAAGGCGTGCGATTCATTCGCACGACGATGCTCTTGCCGTCTGGCGACCAGTCCAGCACGCGGTTGTCCGTGCCACCGCGCGGCGGCATCGGACCTACGTCGTTGTACCAAGTGAGCTGGCGCGGTTCGCCACCGCTGCTCGGAATCACGTACACCTGCCGCGTGCCGTTGTACTCGCCGGAGAACGCAATCCACAGACCGTCCGGGCTGAACTTCGGGTACAGCTCCTGCCCGGCGTGAGAGGTCAATCGAAACCCAGTGCCGCCTGCCAGCGGCGCGCTATAGATGTCGCCGGCGTAGACAAACGTCACGCGATCATTGTGGATATCCGGAAAGCGCAGCAGCTTGGACGGATTAGCGGCGTTGGCCGCGGACAGCGGCGCTGTCAGTAGAGCGAGCAAGATGAAACAGGCACGGTGCATAGGTGCGGTCCCGAACGAAGGCGAGACCGCAATTGTAGCCACCCGGCAGGATTCGCCATGTGCCGAAATGGGTGCTGCCGCACTGCCGGCCACCCGCACCTCTTGGATGCGAGGGCTAGAAGAATCCAGCGTGCTGTCGCGTCAACTTTCCAATTCGGCTTCCACGCTCACTTCCGGCAGCACGTTTGCACGGCGTTTCGCCACCTGCCGACCCAAGGTCGAGTCGAGACGCCTAACCAGCTTGCGGGTTGCGCTATCAAGCGCCTGATGCAGCGATCCTGCCCGCGCGCGGACTGCGATCGGTCGCCGGCCCGCCGGGCGCGCTTCAATCAGGCAGTGCTTGTCGTCGGCACCGGATTTGTCACCGTTGACATCGCGGACGTGGATCTCAATGCGGGTGACGTGGCCTTCAAACCGCTGTAGCGCCTTTTGCGCGACCTCCTTGGCGTGGCGACCCAGCGCCTCGTGACCCTCTACGCTCTCATCGCTATTGAATTGAATCTGCATCGCTCACTCCTGTTGAGATGCGGAACGTCGTCCGCGGAAGATTTTTAATTCTCTTTGCCGCCGCGTGAACCGGAGCTGCGGCACCGTCAGCCCCATCCTTACACAGTTTCTGTTCTGCGCGATCGGCTAACGCACATAGGCGATAACCTGCACGCCCAACGACAAGCCGATCCCAACGCGGCGCTCGAATAATCGCTCTGCGAGTCATCCGTCGCATTCGGCGTGATCGCATCGGACGCTCGCGCCTCGGCTGAGCAGCGTGGATACGCGTAAGACAACGGCTACGTTGCGGTCTGTGACGGCCGGCCGCTCCCGTATTCGACCGGCGCCCACTACCCAGCCGCTCTTCACATAGCGGCGATTCCCCCGCGCCCTGATAGACGCCGCATCCGCTAGCATTAGGCGATGCTGAAAGCGACCCGACCCGATTGGATGCGACGCTGGCTATTGCCGATGGCGATGCTGGGGACGATTGCCGCGCTGAGTTTTGGCGCGGTGTATTTCATCGACCACCTGCGCGACGGCGGGCACGGCGTGTTGGGCGCGCTACAGCGCTATCTGCGCTTTGATGCCGGCAAAATCACCGACGCCATCTCGCAGCTTTCGCCGGTGGTTGTCGCACTCCTCGGCATCGTCATCACGGTGGTGGCGATCATCGTGCAGCTGTCATCGAATCGCTATTCGGGCGTGGCGCGCATGTTTGTGCGAGATCGCGTCAATCAGGCGGTGCTTGCGTACTACGTGGTGTCGGCGATATGCGGCGTTTGGCTGAGCGTCGCGCTGCAGGACGGATTCGTGCCCACCGCGTCGCTGCTGCTCGGCATCGCTACTGCCTCACTCGGCATGCTGCTGATGCTGCCTTACTTCTCGTACGTGTTTTGGTTTCTCGAGCCGGTCAATCTGGTCGAGCGCATACGCCGCGACGCCGAGCGTTCGGTGGATAAAGTGATTAGATCGCCCGATCTGTCACCCGACGGTCTGGACGCTAGACAGGCGGCAACCCTAGCCTCGCTGGCCGAGCTGACCGACCTAGCGACGCATTCGGTGTCGGGCAAGGACAAGATTATCGCCAGCCGCGCGGTGGACGCGCTGAAGGACTTCGCCTGCAGCTACCTTGAGCGCAAAAACAATCTGCCGAAGGCGTGGTTCCGCATCGGCCGCAGTCTGAGCGACAACCCTGACTTCATCGCTATGGACCCAGAGTCGCTGGTTGATCTTGAAACTCGGCGCAGCTGGGTCGAATGGCAGGTGCTGCGGCAGTACCTGAGCATCTATGCCGAGTCGGGCAGCAGCCTTAGAGAAATCAACTACCTGATCGCCATCGACACCCGCTACATCGGCGAGAAAGCTCTGCAGTGCGGCGACGATGAGCTGGTGGCGCTGGTGTTTCGCTTCATGAATTCCTACCTGCGCGCGACGCTCAATCTGCGCGACGTGCGAACCGCTTACAACGTACTCAATCAGTATCGACTGCTGGCGGAGGCGATGCTGCGCGCCGGCCGCGATGCGTTTGCGCTCGATGCTGTGCGCCACATGGGCTACTACAGCCATGTCAGCTTTGATCTGACGCTGAATTTCGTGACTGAAACGGTGGCCTACGACGTCTCGTCACTTTGCCAAGCGGCACACGAGTACGACTCACCCGCGCAGGACGCGATGCTGGCCTTGTTTATGAAGCTCGACCGGCCTCTGCGAATCAAACGGCAGGAGCGCGCGCTGCTTGGCGTGCGCAAGGCCCAGGTTAAGCTCGCCGCGTACTACATCAGCGTCGAGCAGGTCGAGCGCGCCAAAATGATCGCACTCGACATGCGCGACGAAAACGCCGAGCGCACAAGTATCATTCGTGGCGAACTCGAAAGCGTAGCCGACAAGGACTTCTGGGAAATCATTGATCGCGGCCGTACGTTTGAGTACATGCCGCCAAAGCAGCGCGAGGCGCTCGGTTTGTTTTTCGAATTGCTCAAAGCTGAGCAGGACAGTGCAGCAAGCATTGCCTGACCGCGCAGCTGCGGTGTACTGAGTGCGCGTCAATCCAAGCCAAAAAATCGTTTGATGCGCGCGCTGATGGCGTCCTGCTGTGGCTGAGATCCATTGGCCGCCGCGCTATCTTGGAGGCCGGTCAATTCACCCATGCGGTCGCTGATGACGCGGGAGATATCGCCCGCAATGTCGGGCCGCGCGCGCAGCACCGCTTCGAAGCCGGCCTTGTCTAAACGCAGGCAGTGGGCGTCAGTTTTGGCGATGACACTAGCCCGCCGCGGCTCGCCTGTCATCAGCCCCATCTCGCCGAAAACGTTGCCCGCCCCCAGAGTCGCCACGCGCGTCTTGATGCCGTCGCGCTCTGACCAGATTTCGACTTCGCCTTCGGTAACCAGATACAGCCAGTGGGCCACCGCACCCTGCCGCGTGATGGTGTCACCGCTGACAAACGGGGCACCAACCATGTTGACCGCGAGCGCCTCACGCTCGGCGTCGGACAGCGAACGAAACAGATCGACGCCGGCCAGCGCGCGCGCTCGGCGCGCCAACTCACTGGCGCGCAGCGCGGCTTGCCTCGCGTCATTTTCCTTAGTGATCAAGCGCTCTTCAGTAACGACGCTCAGCTCAATGCCGTGCCGTGCCAAGGCGGCTACCGCATGCATGCGGACGGCCGAATCGCTGGGGTCGTCTGCGCGCGGATCGGCTATCCAAAAGCGTAACGCGTAGCGGGCAAATCCCGATGAGGTGTCCATCAGCACCGCGCTCGCCGGCGGGTTTTGGACGACGTTTGGAATTTCCGCCAAGCGGACCGAATCCTCCAACACCTGACAGACCCGACCTGGCGAGATCATCGGATCAAGGTTGAACCACACCCAGCGCCGCCAGCGCGTCTGCTCGTCGCGGCGTGATCCAATAATGTGGAAACGATTCTTGACCAGCCAGCCGTTGGGAATAATCACCGTCTCGCGATCGCGCGTTTCGATGGCAGTGTGCCGCCAGCGAACGTCGACTACTTGTCCGCCGACGCCGTCGACCTTGACCCAGTCGCCAACGCGCACTGAGTCGTCCAGCTGCAAGACCACGCCGCCGAGAATATTCCCCAGCGTGTCCTGCATTGAAAACGCCAGCACCGCGGTGATCACGGCCGAGGTGGCGACCAAACTGGTGAGATCGAGCCCCGCCCCGTGCAGCCAAAACAGTAGCCAGGCAGCGGCTAGACCTGTGGTGGTGAGGTCCTCAACAATACGCGGCGTATGCAGCCCCAGCCCGGGAAGCGCAGCGCGAAACACCACGATGCATCCAAGGCGAATAATCACTGCGCCCAAGCAAACTATCGCAACGCCCGACATCGCGCTGGCGGCACGCTCCAAACCGGCTGATTGCAAGGCGACGGCGCACAGTTCAAGCAGCACTAGCAGCACTATCATGACCAGCATGCCGCGTATCGCCTTGCGGTCTGGCGCGCGCACCGCTAGCGCCAGAAGGCCGAGCAGCAGGCCCAACCCTGCGCCCAGCGTGATCTCACCGTGCAGCATGCTGAAGTTCACATCGCCCTCTTGGCTATCGTCACATCGCAACGTGCGCGGCATCATGCCTTGACGGCCCGCGCTTGTGTCAAAACCGATTCGTTCGCCTCACGCCCAGCGCCCAATTGACCCAGACCACGAGAACGCTTCCTCATGAATGCACATCCCAAGCACCGCGGCTTCAGTCTTGCGCGCGAGGTGCTGGGTTTTCAGCTAAAGCTGCTGCTGGACACCTTGCGCGACCTAATCACCAGCCCGCTAGCGCTGCTTGCGGCGGGGTTGGATTTGCTCCTGCTCAGCCGCCAAGAGCCGCGCTACTTTCGCGAGGTGCTGCGGCTCGGTAGGCGCAGCGAGGACTGGATCGACCTGTGGTCTGCGGCCTACGACGAACACGCGCAGCCGGAGAATGTTGATGCCGTGCTCAACAGCGTAGAAGCACTGCTGCGCGACCCGCGCGCTGGCGCTCGCAAAGCCAAAGTGCTCAGACGCTGGGCCGAGCGTGAGCTTAAGCGCCGCGCACGCCAGCCGCAGGTGTCGTCTGATCGCTAGTCAATCTATGCAGCCGGCCAGCGGGTGTGTATCTGCCCAGGCTTTGACTGCGCCGATATTCTAAGAGCGGCAAATTAGTCGATGCTCGTTCGCTCTAAGCGGCGTCGAAGCACCCTTCGACAGGCTCAGGGCGACCGGCTGATTGCGGAGACATCGTTCCTAAGCTGGCCAGATGAATAAGCGTGTGGAGGCAATGTAGGACTTCCGGCAGCGGCAGGCGATCTGATGCCCTGCTACCCTCGCCGCTGGTCTCTTCTTCAGGCATTCGCGATGCGCCATGCACACCCGCTGCTACCCGTTCTTGCACTGACCTTCACCGCCCTCAGCAGTCTCGCCGTTGGCGCGTTAGAAAGGCCTGCATGGCAACTTGAGCTGGAGCAGGCGATGGCCGAACCAGACTGGATAGGGCAGCCGGTTGAGTCGCCTTTCTGGTCGCTCGACGGCAATAGCATCGGCTATTCGTTGCGCCGCGCGGGCAGCTCGCGCAGCCCCGGCGCTGGCATCAGTGACCTGTGGCTCGCGCCTCTCGATGGCAGCGCGCCGCACGCCGTTGCGGATGACAAACGCGCGGACCTAGATGGCGTCAATCCGGTATTCGACCAGTCGCGCAGTCGTGCGCTTTTCGTGCGCGATGGCGACGTGTTCGTGCGCGACATGGCCAGCCATGCACCACCACGTGCGCTGACCCGCACATCCGCTGTCGAGTCGTATCCGCAGTTCTCCAGCGACGACCAGCGCGCGCAGTGGCGGGTCGGCAACGACTGGTTCGCTTACGACTTCGCCAGCGGTCAGACGATTGCGCTGCCGACTGTCACCGCTGAAAAAGACCCGAATGCGACACCTGATGCCGATGTCTTGCGCGACCTTCAGCTGCGTCTGATCGGCACGCTGGCACGCGAGCGCTCGCAGCGCGAGGCGCAGCGCGAGCGGCAGCGTGAACTGCTGGCTGCTGAGCCTAGCCGCGCGCAGCTGCCCATTTTCCTCGGCGACGACATCACGCTCAGTGATGTTCGACTCTCACCCGACGCGCGCTACATGCTGGCGATCACTGAGCCCAAATCAGCCGACGCCGGACGCACCGGCAAGATGCCGCTATACGTCACCGAAAGCGGTTACGAAGATGTCGAGGACGTGCGCACCCGTGTTGGCCGCAATCTGCCGGCGGCGCAGAGTTTTCATCTGATCGATGTGCAGACGGGCGACGTGAAAGCGTTGGACCTCGACGCGCTGCCGGGCATTGATCGCGACCCGCTCGCCGATCTGCGCAAAGCCGCAAAGGCCAAGCCGCTGGAGGGCGCGCGTAGCGTGCAGCTGATGGACGCGAAGTTCAGCACGGACGGCAAGCGCCTCGCGATCATGCTGCGCGCCAACGACAACAAAGATCGTTGGCTTGCCGAGGTGGATTTCGCCGCGGCCAAGCTGCTGCCGCGACATCGCCTCACCGACCCCGCCTGGATCAACTGGAACTACAACGAATTCGGCTGGATGGCCGACCAGCAAACGCTGTGGTTCCTGTCCGAAGAAAGCGGCTACTCACATCTCTATGCGCTTGCCCAAAGCGGCAAGCCCAAGGCGCTGACTAGCGGTCACTGGGAAGCCAGCGAGCCGGTCTGGTCGGGCGACGGCAGCGTTGTCTATTTCATGTGCAATCGCACTTGGCCGGGTGACTACGAGGCCTGCGCGGTCGATGCCGACGGCAGCAATTTGCGCGAGGTCACCGCGCTTGATGGCGTCGAGAGCTTCGTGCTTTCCCCTGATGGGGCTCGGCTTGCATTGCGCGTGTCGAGCAGCCACACGCCACCGCAGCTTGCCGTGCTCGACATCGCCAGCAGCAAGCTGAGCATGCTGACCGACACGCGATCGGCCGAGTATCGCGCGCGCTCATTTCCGAAACCCGAGTACGTGCAGGTGCCGTCCAAACACGGCGCGGGCGTTATTCACGGTAAGTTCTATCGGCCGCAGACCTTGACGCCGGGCAAGCAGTATCCAATTGCGCTGTTTGTGCACGGCGCTGGCTATTTGCAAAACGTCAGCGCGCGCTACCCCAACTATTTTCGCGAGCAGATGTTCAACCACATGCTGGTCGGTCGCGGCTATCTGGTGCTCGATCTCGACTACCGCGCCTCAGAAGGCTACGGCCGCGACTGGCGCACCGCGATCTATCGGCAGATGGGTCATCCGGAGCTTGAGGACTACCTCGACGGCATTGATTGGCTGGCCGAAAACCAGCAGGGCGACCGCGAGCGCGTCGGCATTTACGGCGGCAGCTACGGCGGCTTTATGAGTCTGATGGCGCTGTTCCGCGCGCCCGAGGCGTTTGATGCCGGTGCCGCGCTGCGGCCAGTGACCGACTGGACCTCGTACAACCACGGCTACACCTCCAACATCCTCAACACGCCGGACATTGATCCCGAGGCCTATGCCAAATCCTCACCCATCGAGTTTGCCGAAAACCTGCAGGGCGGCCTGCTGATTGCACACGGCATGATGGACGACAACGTGTTCTATCAAGACAGCGTGCGGCTCTCGCAGCGCTTGATCGAACTGCGCAAAGACAAATGGACCCTCGCCGGCTACCCGCTTGAGCGCCACGGCTACATTCAACCCGAGAGTTGGTACGACCAGTACCGGCGGATTTTCGAGCTGTTTGAAACCACCCTACAGCCGACCCGCTAAGTGCATCGCGTACCGAGCTCCCGAAGCGAGGCAACTGGGTCGAGCTTCAGTTCGATTCCAGCCGACTCGTTGGCGAAACAGGGGCGCATGCAGCCGGTCTAATGACGGCGCTGAAGGAGCACCTTGATAGCGGTGGAGAAATTCTGCCGCGTCGGGTGCCCTGCTGCCGAGCTACAGCGGATAGACGAACACGCGATCGCGAAACTGCATCACCACACTATCCACCCGGATCTGCCGCAGCCACAGTTCCTGTCCGGCAACGCCATCCTCGGCTACGCGTCGGCCGTCGATCTGCACGAAGCGTTGCGACGGATCGGCATGCCATCGGTGTCCCTGGATACTGATTGGCGGAATCTGCTGGCGCAGCTCAGGCGGAAGCGACTCGAAATCCGGCACTTGATCGGGGATCGGCAGCAGCGCCAAGCGCATCGCGGCGAGCATTTCGGGCGTGTCCTGCGCGCCTAAGCTGCCCACACCGACAGCCAGCAACGCGGCAGCCAACATCGACAGCAGGCGAGGCAGCCGTCGCGCGTTGCGCGCGCCGTCGGCCGGATTCTGACAGGCGATTGAGCGCTCTCCGCCGTCTGTTCCCACGCAAGCCCCCAACTGTGTATCCCGCTCGCGCTCAGCAGCCATCGGCTTCCCGCTGCATCAGGTGGTAGATCCCGTGCTCGCCGATCTTGCGGAAGCCCAGTCGCTGATATAGCCGCATCGCCGGATTCATCTGCTCGACATGGATGCTGACCGCCTTCTCTTGCGACGCGGCTTTCGCAATCAGCGCGCGCAGCAGCTCGCCGCCGAGACCGCTGCCGCGCGCCACCGGCAGCAGCGCGATATCGACGATGCGCAGCTCATCGCGGCGCCAGTGCAGATAGAGCCGGCCGACAGTGACCTCGGCGTGCTCGATCACGAAGAACTCGGCGTCAATGTAGTGGGTGCTGTAGTGCTGGTGCTGGGCACGGAACTGTGAGCTGATGAACGCGGCTTTTTGCTCATCGCTCCAGTCAGTCTGCGCGAGCTCCTCAACGCGCGTGCTGGCGTAGACGCGCTCGAGAAACGGCAGGTCGGCGTCGGTGGTGGGTCGCAGGCGCACATGATTGGGCAGCGTCAAAGGCATCGCCGGATGCGCCAGCGGCGCGGCACTCACGTAAACACGGCTTCGTAGCGCGCGCCGTCGGCCCCAGCCTTGATGCTGACCAGAAATAGCTCCATCGCCCCGACTGCCGGATGCTGCACCGTATAGATGCGCTGTGGCAGGACAGCATCAGGCGGGCCGCGCCAGACCAGGGAAAATTGACGGCTACGCCGGCCCGCGCCCTGCGCTTCGCGCAGGTTTGTGGCTTCGATCAGTGTTGCCACCAGCGCGCCGCTGCCGTCGGAAATATTGAACGGTTCACCGAGCAGCGGTTCGAAGCGGTCGAGGCTGAATTCGCCGCTGAATGTGTCGGTCATCGCCTGCCTAGGCCAACGCGCGCAACCGGTTCACACAGGCCACCGGACCCTCGCGCCCGCTCTGCAGAAACAGCGATTCGCTGCTCCAGCCGCTGGCCAACAGGTGGGTGCCCTCGGAAGGCGCGGACCCGGCTATCGTGCGAAAGCGCAGGCGAACCTGATCGCTGTACGTGTCACCAGCAAGCTTTTCGACCTCCGCGAGTTCCAGCATTGCGCCGTCGGTTGTGTGAAAGGCGGTGCCGACCCATGCCTGCGGATCGTCGAGCAGCGAGCCGCGGAGCGCAGCACTGGCCACACACGGCAGCGAGCCGAGCAAGGCGGCGCCGGTCGAACTGAGAAAAAAGTCGCGTCGCTTCATGTCGCAATCCTCAGGTACGCGGCGGGAACACGCCCTGCAGGGCGATGCAGAAGTAGAAGGTCAGGTAAGGCTGCATGTTGTTGTGTGGCTGGTCGCCACCGGCGGGGGGCAAGGCGCTGGGCGACAGGCTAACCAAGGCATTGGGCGCCTCGTACATGCCTAGCGCAATGCCGGTTGCCAGTTGCTCGCCGGTGGGTACTCTTGAAATCGCGTCGCCCTGCGAGACATTGAGTCCATGGCTGTGCAGGGGCATTTCTGACTCAAGCAAGGTGACACCCTCTACGCCTGCTTGCTCTCCCAGGTCGTGCAAGGACAGCCCCGGCCCCTGTCCGGGATGCATCGGTGCCCGACCCTGCAAGTCCGGCAACGCGAAGTTAGAGCTGCCGTTACCACCATACGTGGTGCCGAGCAACGAGAACAACGCGGTGTTCTGCGACAGCGGCAATAGCTGCCCATCGCACCATGCCCATCCCCTGGGCGCGAAGTTAAACGGAAAGATCCGAATTTCAGCAACAAACGGATCTGCCATGGCGATACTCCTTCAGGTAATTCAACCTACAACAGCCGCAAACGACTTCAGCAATCGTCAGCCCTTGACGGCACCGCTTCATGTCGGTGATGGGAAAATTCCGAACAGCGAGATGATGAAATTCACGCACAGGTACGGCTGAAAATTTGTATGGGGTTGGCTGCCGCCCACCGAGGTCACCGCCAGCGGACTCAGATTGGTTCGTGGCGCATCGGTGCCGTACGGGGAAACAGTGGCTCCCGTACTGGCGCTCGGCACGCCGTCACTGGCCGCGAGACTCGTGGCGGTATTCAGGCTGCCCAGCATCTGATGGCTATGGCCCGGAATCTGATTCACCGTCAGCGTGACTTCTTCCGCGCCGCCAGTCTCCGCGAGGATGAAGCCATTGCCTTGGTGCAATGGCAACCGACCGCGCAAGTCCGGTAGTGCAAACGTGCTCTGTCCATCACCACCATAGGTGGTTCCGATCAGGTTGAACAAGGTTTCGTTTTCCGAGATGGGTAGCAGTTGGCCCTCACAGAACATCCAGCCGGCCGGTTCAAAGTTGCCGGCGAACATGCGTATTTCGCCCACGTAAGGTTGTGCCATGTCGATTCTCCGGTCCGGCTCAGTTGGGTGAAGGGAAGATGCCCTGCAGGGCGATACCGAAACTGAGGGTAAGGAACGGTTGCATGTTCAGATGGGCTTGCGAACCGCCGGAATTGCCGATGCTGGTCGGTGCCATGGCGGTCAAATTGGTCGCCGGCCCGTACAGGGCGGAACCGACGGAGTTCGACAGCGTCAAGGAATTCATCGGCGTGCTGGTTGCGGCCGGCAGGTTGCTTGCCTGCGCAAGGTGCTGATGGTCCGGCATCTCCGCAGCGGACAGCGTGTGTGCTTGCTCGCCGCCGCGTTCGCCCAGTGTATGGCTGGAGCCGACGTGGATGGGAGTGCGAGCCCGCAGATCCGGCAAGGCGAAATTCACCCTCCCGTCGCCACCAAAGGTCGTGCCCAGAAGCGAAAAAAGTGCCTGATTCTGATTGATCGGCAACAGCTGCCCATTGCACAGCGCCCAGCCCCGGGGGGCGAAGCCAAAGCTGAACATGCGGATCTCGGAGAGGAATGGTTCTGCCATGGGATGCTTCTCTCGCTGAAATTCTTTGGCTGGAAGGGAACAAAAATCGGTAGTAGATCAGTCAAACGTCGATCCGCTGCAGAGACCTCGAGCTTTGCGTCGCCCCCGGGTCGCCGCCGCATCCGGGCAAAGGCGACATCAAACTAAGGGCCTGCAGAGATCCTTGGTCTCTGCATCGGTCAGGGCAGGTTGCAATTGGTGAATCCGGACGTCGCGGATATCAACAAGGTTCCATTGGCCGCTGGATTCAGACCGTTGACATACGCCTCGATCCCTGGACTCGCGGTCGCCGCCATCCCGTGAATGCCGAAGGTAAACACGTTCGGGATGGTGCCCTGCTTGCGCAGTCCGATGCCATTGGTTCCGCCACTGCCGGCGCTGGTATTGCCCGAGATATTGAGACACACGGAGTCGTTCTCTGGCGGATTTGGTCCATTGCCTGAGTCGATGCGGATTCCTGGACGGACGCCACCCAGCGGGGCGGCCACGGTGTTGTTGAGAATCCGCGCACGCAACGTGCCATTGGTGTCACGGGCCACCCCAAGAATGCCGTTGCCATCGGTAGCGCTGATGGTGTTGTTGGACACGGTGGTGGTCATCTGTGGCGCATCGGCATTCGAGAAGGTGAAACCGAGGCCAAAGCCGATGCCGGACGCGGCGAACGAATTGTTGGCAACGATCACATTGTTGCTGATCGTGGAGGTGACGTTGGCCGCCCCGAAGGCTGAATGGCTGATGGCAATACCCGTCACGTGGGCGATCGGATTGGCCAGCGTGCCGTTGTTGGAGATGTCGAAATTGCCCTGGCCTCTGCCATTGACCAAAGCCACGATCGCCTCGCCGCCGATCCGGTTGGCGGCACTCTGCCCGGCGATGCGATTGCCGGTGATGTTGATGATGTTGGTGCCACTGCCAGCGGTCCCAAATACACCCACCGGTCCCGCCGCATTCGCATTGCCACCCTGCGCCTGAATCCCGAGCCCACCGGGGAAGTTGGTGATGATGTTGTTGGCGATGTCGGCGGTAGTGACGTTGGCCACGGTCCCGGCTGATCCGAACGCGATCAAACTGATGCCGGACCCCTGCGAGGTGGCTGCAGAGGTGCTGCTGGTGATCGTATTGCCGGAGATCTCGATATCGCTGAGCGTGCCATTGAAATTGAACACGTTCACGCCGTGATAACGGGAGTTGGTCAATGTGTTGCCGATGATACTGACCACGCCAAACAGGTTGCGCTCGGTACCCGCAGCGGTGTTGTTGAACCCGATGTTGGCGCGATCCACTGCCAAGTCGGTGCCGGAGTTGCTGATGGAACCGTTGGAGAACGTGAATCCATTCACCTCCGTTCCATCCACACCGTCGCCGCCCGTATTGTTGATGCTGACGTTGTTGAACGACGGTTCCAGCGTCGTGCGCAGCGAGATGCCGTGCGAGCTGGTGTTCTGGATGGTGCCACCACTAGCCGCTGCTCCTGTTCCCGTGACGCTCAAGGCGCCAGAGATGCCCGTGTTGTCCAGTACTACACCACTGGTCGCCCCATTGGCGCTGATCGAACGGAAGATCAGATCGCTGGCACCTATGGTCGTGCTCACGACATTCAAGGCGGTGCCCGTTGTGGTGGCGAGCGTATTGGTACTGCCGGTGACACTGACCGTACCGCCGCCGGTGGCATTGAAGCCCGCACCGCTGGTGGTGTCGATGTCGAGCCCACCGCCGGTGAAGTTGATCGTAGCGGCATCATTGTTGTCTAGGAGCACTGCCACATTCGTGCCGGTGTTGATGGTCTTGGTCGCGCCGCTGAATGCAATCGTGCCTGCGCCGCGGTTCTGCACGAGGATGCCGCCGCAGGCGCCGGTGCAGCTGAGGTTGCCGCTCAAGGTGACGTTGCCGGCACTCGCGCCGGTGATCGACACCAGCCGGTTGCCGTTGGTCTTGCTCAGCGTGCCGGCATAGATCGTCGTCGCGAGCGTGCCCTGACCCAGAAACGCAACCGCCGTCGGGTTGCTGATGCTGCCTCCATTCATCGTCAGAGTGCCGACGATGTTGTTGAGGCTGATGCCTTCGACGCCGCTGTTGGTCGAGCTGACGCTCGCCAGCGTCGCGCCAGCTCCGAAGTTGGCATTGGTCGCGGCGATCGCGGGGCCGTTGGTCGACGCGATCGTTCCAGTCGTGCCGCCCAAGGTCAGCGGCGAGTTGTTGATAAAGATGCCGGTGTTCCCGGTCAGCGTGATAACGCCGAGGTTGATCGTCGTCGTCACAAAATTGTCGGTCAGTTGAACCGCAGT
>JBBSIY010000048.1:0-14021 GCA_038257785.1 Lysobacterales bacterium | reverse complement strand
CCTTGGTGCAGGCCTTCCGCTGCTCCAACGTCGTGCTTCTGGGCGAAGTGAAGGGGATCGACGATCTAATCGTCGGTCCGGGTCTGATCATCGTCGATTTCGCCGATGTGCGCAGCGTTATGTCGGATATGGGCATGGCGATGATGGGCAGCGGCACGGCCCGCGGTGATGACCGCGCGATGGCGGCGGCCGAGGCAGCAATTAGCAATCCGCTGCTTGACGACATCAATCTGGCCGGCGCATGCGGCATTCTGGTGAACATTACGGCAGGCCCAGACTTCACGATGCGCGAGTTCGACGAAGTCGGTCGCACTATCGAAGAGTTTGCTTCTGAAGACGCCACCGTGGTGCTCGGCACCGTCCTTGATCACGACATGCAGGATGAAGTGCGCGTTACCGTCGTGGCGACTGGCCTCAATCGCGGAGCCGTTCGTCAGCCAGTGCGGCCTGAGGCCACCTCGCGCGGCGAGACGCATCTGCGTCCGCAGGTCAAGTTGGTCCGCAATGCGACGACAGGCATGCCGGACTACGCGGCAATGGCGGCATTGGAGCCGGTTGCGCAGTCTGCCGTAGCGGCCGTGCGCCCGGTAAAGGGCACCGACAGCGCCATGGACTATCTCGACATCCCAGCGTTTCTGCGTCGCCAGGCCGATTGAGGCGGTAGCTAACCGCACCGTCAACACGGGTCGAAGCGGGTAGTCGAACAGCAACACGGACAATTCGACGCTACTGCGTGCGCAGTAGCGTCGAATGCGGCGATGCGCGGCGGGCGGTGTGAGGCGCGCGTGAAGGCGGCGGGCATCTAGCCTACGCTAGGCATGTTGCAAAAAAGCGACAAATTGGCTTAGCTCAGGAGAATTTGGCTTCGTCATCGGAAAAATCGTGTGGTACTCTTCGGACGCTTTTGTCGCGCTCCCGTTTGGAGACCGCACGATCAATGATTAAACAAAGAACACTTAAGAACTCCATTCGCGCCACCGGCGTGGGCCTGCATTCGGGTGACAAGGTCTATATGACCCTGCGACCGGCTGCGGCCGACACCGGCATCGTGTTTCGCCGCATTGACCTGGCCAAGCCGGTCGAGTTGCGCGCGTGCGCTGAGCGCGTGGGTGATACCAGCTTGTCCACGACGCTGGTAGA
Source organism: Lysobacterales bacterium (assembly GCA_038257785.1). Classification (GTDB taxonomy): domain Bacteria; phylum Pseudomonadota; class Gammaproteobacteria; order Xanthomonadales; family Xanthomonadaceae; genus JANNWF01. The sequence goes on along the minus strand of JBBSIY010000048.1, from coordinate 12,881 downwards.
AGACGGCGTTCGCGTGTCCACTATCGAGCATCTGCTGTCAGCGATGGCAGGACTAGGTATCGACAACGCTTACGTTGACCTTTCGGCCGCCGAAGTGCCGATCATGGACGGCTCGGCCGGTCCGTTCGTGTTTCTGATCCAGTCCGCTGGCGTTGAAGATCAGAATGCGCCGAAGCGCTTCATTCGTATAAAGAAGCCTGTCATCGTTGAAGATGGCGACAAGTGGGCGCGCTTTGAGCCGTTTGATGGCTTTAAGGTCGGATTCTCCATCGACTTCAACCATCCGCTATTCAGCAAGTCCACCTCCAGCGCTGAAATCGATTTTTCGACGACCTCCTTCGTTAAAGAGGTGAGCCGCGCCCGCACCTTCGGCTTCATGAAAGATATCGAGTACCTTCGCGAGCGCAATCTTGCGCTGGGCGGATCGATGGACAATGCGATCGTCTTGGATGACTACCGGGTTCTCAACGAAGACGGTCTGCGCTACGAAGACGAGTTCGTCAAACACAAAATTCTTGACGCCATTGGCGATCTTTATCTGCTGGGACACAGTCTCATTGGCGCGTTTTACGGCCATAAGTCGGGCCACCAGCTAAATAATCTGCTGCTACGCACGCTGCGCGCTCAACGCGACGCGTGGGAAGAAGTCACCTTTGATGATCCAAGCACCGCGCCGATCTCCTACGCCCATCCGGCACAGGCATCGGTGTGATGACGGAGCGCTCCTGCGGCGCTGAGTCAGCGTAAACAAGACGGTTGTTGACAGAATTAGCCGCTCGGTTCGAGCGGTGGAGGGAAAAGTTTTCCCGTAAAAAATAGACAGGAACTATTTCTTGGCCATGGAGGCCAACGCAAGCAGTCGCTCCCTTAAACCGGGATCGTCTGTTGCTGAAGCTGCGGCCCGCAGTGCATCGCTGGCGGCAGGGGAAAGGGGTTTGTGCGGTGTCACTCCCGGGGGAACGGGCGGCATCGTCGCCACTTTGACGGTCAGACTTCGGACTGGCAGTCCAGCTGCGGCAGCGGCGCTCAACAGGGCGTCCGCATGCAGTCGCAGTCGGGCTTTCCAGATCGGCGTTTCGACCAGAAAGACAAGCCTGTCCTCGCGGACATTGGCCAGCCGGCAGTGCTGGTTCAGTGGCGCAGGCAGGGACTGACGCAGCTGCCGGTCAAGCGCATCCAGCCATTGGGCGCGTTTGACTAGCGGACCCAGCGCTCTACTGGTCGCTAGCCGCAAGGGCGAAGGATCGGGTGAGTCGCGGTCAGGCTGCATGGGCGGACGAATTAGTACCGAGGTGGCATGAACATCATAGTCGTAGCCAAATTTTTAAAGTCACCGCAGAAGGTGTCACTGCGCGATCCGCGCTTGATAGCCGGTGCGGCAGCGCTGTTTCTTCTGGTCGCTGGCGTCGGTGCCAGCATCGGCAGCGCGATGAGCAGCGCGGAAAGTCGCGCGCTTACGGAAGCCAGGGCGTTGCGCGAAGAATTGCGTGAGCAGCAGCAGGACCTTGACGCGGCGCGCGCGAAGACTGATCGCGATGTGAACGCCATCGCCGCGCGGCTCGGTGAACTGCAGGCACAGGCCACTCGCCTGAATGCCTTGGGCGCTCGGCTTACCCAGGTTGCGCAGCTAGATTCCGGCGAGTTCGATTTTTCCGAAGGGCCGGCCTTGGGCGGCCCGGAATCCGCTGAGAATGCGGGCGTGCTGAGCGAGCCGACGCTGCAAGTCTCGCTCGATCTGATGGCGCGGCGACTGGCGCAGCAGTCGCAGCAGCTGACCGTGCTGGAAAGCCTGCTGATGGACAGCGACCTTGACTCTGGTCTGCTGCCAGCGGGCTTGCCCGTTCACAGCGGTTACGCATCGTCGCCGTACGGATTGCGTATCGATCCGATCAACGGTCGGCGCGAGTTTCATCGAGGTATGGACTTTAACGGCGAGCGCGGCAGCGACATTTTGGCGGTTGCCGATGGGGTGGTGGCGTTTTCTGGACGCCATAATTCCTACGGCAATATGATCGACATCGATCATGGCAATGGCTACATGACGCGCTACGCCCACAACCAGCTAAACCTCGTGAAGCCAGGCGAGCGCGTGCATGCCGGCGAAGTCATCGCCAAGATGGGTTCAACCGGCCGCGCTACCGGTACTCACGTCCATTTTGAAGTGTGGAACAACGACCGCTCGGTCAATCCGAGTCAATTTTTGAAAAGTGGTCGCGGCTGATTGCAGACTCCTAGCGCGCGGCGTCGAAGTGTTGCCAGATAGCGGCGTCAGTTCGGTTAGACGCCCGCCGCTTTAGCCCCCGCGTTCTGGCTAGACCTATTCGACTTATTGATTTCGCCGTGGGTTGAATCGCCTAGTCGGCGTCCCCACGCTAGAATCTCTCGTTTGACCGCAGCAGCCAGAATCCTCAAGCTCCCAAGGGATCGAGGCTGAGGTTCGCTGCGTTTGCCTTCGTCCATCGGATGCGTTCAAGCGTCCCCTCCCGGAATCCCCATGCTGAACAAGGTACTTACGTCCATTTTTGGTAGCCGCAATGAGCGGTTGCTCAAACAGTTGGGCAAGGGCGTCGCCAAGATCAATGCCCTCGAGCCGCAATTCAAGGCGCTCAGTGATGAGCAGCTAAAAGCCAAAACGGTCGAGTACAAGGCGCGGGTTGAGCAAGGTGAAAGCCTAGACGCGCTGCTGCCCGAGGCCTTCGCCACGATGCGCGAAGCGGCCTCGCGCGTGCTTGGCATGCGCCATTACGACGTGCAGCTGATTGGCGGCATGACCCTCCACAGCGGAAAGATCGCTGAAATGCGCACGGGTGAAGGCAAGACGCTAGTGGCGACGCTTGCCGTTTATTTGAATGCGCTTTCCGGCCAGGGCGTGCATGTGGTCACGGTCAACGACAATCTGGCGCGTCGCGATGCGGCCTGGATGGGCCGTGTCTATACATGGTTGGGCTTGAGCGTTGGTGTGGTCTATCCCGGCATGCCGCATGCCGACAAGAAAGGCGCTTACGGCGCCGATATCACCTACGGCACTAACAATGAATACGGCTTCGACTACCTGCGCGACAACATGGCGCTGTCGAAAGAAGATCGTTTTCAGCGCGGTCTGAACTTCGCCATCGTTGACGAGGTGGACTCGATCCTGATCGACGAAGCCCGCACGCCGTTGATTATTTCTGGCCCGGCTGATGAATCGCCGGAGCTATATATCAAGATCAACCGACTGGTGCCGAAGCTCAAGCGGCAGGAGCTCGAAGATGGCGAGGGCGACTTCTTCGTCGATGAAAAGCAGAAGCAGGCGCACCTCTCAGAAGCCGGCATGGAGCACATCGAGCGGCTGCTGAAAGAAGCCGACATCATCAAGCCAGAAGACAGCCTCTACGACGGCCAAAACGTTGCCGTCGTGCATCACCTAAATGCCGGCTTGCGTGCGCATAATCTGTTTCAGCGCGATGTTGACTACATCGTGCGCGATGGCGAAGTGGTCATTGTTGATGAGTTCACCGGACGCACGCTGTCGGGTCGGCGCTGGTCGGATGGCTTGCATCAGGCCATAGAAGCTAAGGAAGGCGTGCCGATTCAGCGTGAGAATCAGACGCTGGCCAGCATTACGTTCCAGAACTACTTCCGCATGTACGGCAAGCTGTCCGGCATGACCGGCACGGCGGACACCGAGGCCTACGAGTTCCAAAGCATCTATAGCCTAGAGGTCACGGTCATTCCGACGCACCGACCGATGGTGCGAAAAGATCACGCCGATCTCGTTTTTTTGAAGAAGCCAGCCAAGTACAAAGCCGTAATTGAAGACATCATCGAGTGCAATGGCCGCGGCCAGCCGGTGCTGGTGGGTACGACATCGATTGAGATTTCTGAGCTGATCGCCGAGCAGCTGAAGGCGACCAAGATTCCGCACGAAGTGCTGAATGCCAAGCAGCACGAGCGCGAGGCGCAAATCATCGCGCAGGCCGGCAGCCCAAGTGCGGTGACGATCGCCACCAACATGGCGGGTCGCGGCACCGACATCGTGCTTGGCGGCAACTGGGAAGTTGAAGTCGAAGGCATGGGCGCCGAGGCTGACCCAGCCGTCGTTGCATCAGCCAAGGCGGCTTGGCAGCAGCGTCACGATCAAGTACTGGCGGCTGGTGGCCTGCACATCATCGGTACCGAGCGGCACGAGTCGCGGCGAATCGACAATCAGCTGCGCGGGCGTTCGGGTCGTCAGGGCGATCCGGGTTCGTCGCGCTTTTATCTGTCGCTTGAAGACAATTTGATGCGCATCTTTGCATCCGACTGGGTGCAGAAAGCGATGGCGTTCCTTGGTATGAAGGAAGACGACGCGATTGAAGATCGCATGGTCAGTCGTCAGATCGAGAAAGCGCAGCGCAAGGTGGAAGCGCACAACTTCGACATCCGCAAAAACCTGCTGGATTTCGACGACGTATCGAACGATCAGCGCAAAGTCATCTATCAGCAGCGCAACGAGCTGCTTGAATCTGACAGCATTGCCGACAGCGTTTTGAGCATTCGCGAAGACGTGTTCACGGCGCTTGCCGAGCAGCACGTGCCGCCGGGCTCGATCGACGAGCAGTGGGACCTGCCGGGTCTCGAGCGCGTGCTGGAAGCCGATTTCGGCATTCGTGTTGACCTGACGAGCATGATCTCAGCGGCTGAAGAGATGACGGCCGAGCAGGTGGCAGCGCGGGTGTCGGAGCTGGCCGCCAAAGTGTTTGAGGACAAAGAGCAGCAGGTTGGCCCCGAGCTCATGCGTCAGCTTGAAAAGCACGTCATGTTGAACGTGCTGGATCAAAGCTGGAAAGAGCATCTTGCGCGGATGGACTACCTACGCCAGGGCATCCATCTACGCGGCTACGCGCAGAAGCAGCCGAAACAAGAGTACAAGCGCGAGAGTTTCGAGCTGTTCGGCGAGCTGCTGGAGAAGGTCAAGCGTGATTTAGTATCGATGCTCACTCGTGTGCGGATTCGCAGCGACGACGAGGTCGCGCGAATGGAAGCCGAAGAGCGCCAGCGTCAGCAGGCAGAGGCGGCGCGCCTGCAGTTTCAGCATGCCGATTCCGGCGGCTACGGTGCGGACGAAGAAGCTGCCGAAGTCGAACGCCAGCTAGCAGAGGCCGGCGGGGTTCCGCAGCAGCCGGTGGTACGCGACATGCCTAAAGTCGGTCGCAACGATGCCTGTCCCTGCGGCAGCGGCAAGAAGTTCAAGCACTGCCACGGCCAGCTAGCCTGACGCAGCGTGAAATTCGGCGGGCCCATCGCTCGCCGAATTTCACCCGCGCCCTACAGCCGCACTACTAAAACTTCTGGAACGCCGCCGTGAGCGCTACGCACGCATCGCCGGTGTCTCCCGTTCATGTGGTTGCCGCTGTGTTGCGCGACGCCGCAGGACGCATCCTGCTAAGCCAGCGGCGCGCCGGTCAGGATATGCCGGGGCTGTGGGAGTTTCCCGGCGGCAAGCGTGAAGTCGACGAGTCGTCGCTTACGGCGCTTCAGCGCGAGCTAAACGAGGAGCTCGGCGTCAGCGCTCAGACGATGAAACCGCTGATCGAGGTTGCTCACGCCTATCCGCACAAGCGCATCGTGCTCGAGGCACTTGCAGTCGATGCCTGGTCGGGCACTGCAATCGGACGCGAAGGCCAGGCCATTCAGTGGGTTGCACCGGCCGAACTGCCGCGGTTAGCCATGCCGCCGGCAGACCGCCCCATCGTTGCGGCAATCACGCAGGCGGATCGCTATCTGATTTCCCCCGATCTGATCCCGCGTGAAGTTGTAGATCGCGAAGCGTTTATGCAGGCGCTGGATCGCGCCTTGGTCGGCGGCATAAGGCGCATGCAGCTGCGTATGCCCACTCTCGCCGCATCTGATATGCGCGCGCTTGCGGTCGAGGTCAGCACCATCTGCGCCAAGCACGATGCCGAATTGCTAATCAACAGCGCTTGTTCGAATGCGTTCGCACTGGCGTCAGATCTGGGGTGTGGCCTGCACCTCACCTCGCGCGACCTCGCGCGATTTAACGACGATGACCTGCCGATGCAAACGCTGCTCGCGGCATCGTGCCACAGCGCCACAGATCTACAGAAAGCCGAACGACTGGGCTGCGATTTCGCCGTGCTGGGCCCGGTTGCCGTGACGGCGTCGCATCCTGAGGTCATTCCGATTGGCTGGAGCGCCTTTCGCGCCATGCGCGAGTCAGCGAGTCTTCCGATCTATGCACTCGGTGGTTTGCATAGCGATGACATCGACATGGCGCGCCGCAACGGCGCGCAGGGTATCGCCGCCATTCGCGGACTTTGGCCGCCGCCTTCTTAAGCGGCCTCGGCCATTTTTGAATCGGCCTCGGCGCTATCTCGGGCCAAGTTTGCAAAATAGTCGGCGGTAAGCTGCCGCTGCTCGACGGCAGTTTCCGCGCGATTTACCACCGCTCGAAACGCCGCGTTCTGCGGCCGATCCTTGGCGTACCAGCCGAGATGTTTACGCGCGATGCGCACGCCGGCTTCTTCGCCGTAGTGCTGATGCAGCGCGTCCAAATGACCGAGCAGAATGTCGCCTACGACTGCGGCGCTAGGGTCGGGCAAGCGCTCACCGGTGCGCAGAAAGTGCTCGATCTCGGCGAATATCCACGGACGACCCTGCGCGGCACGGCCGATCAGCAGGCCATCGGCACCCGTATAGCGCAGAACCTCGAGGGCTTTCTCCGGCGTATCGACATCGCCATTGGCGAGCACCGGGATTCGCAATGCCGATTTTATGGCCGCAATCGTGTCGTACTCAGCAACCCCCTGATACTGCTGGTCGCGCGTGCGCCCGTGCACGGCCAGCGCTTTGACGCCGCAGTCTTCGGCAATCCGCGCAATCGCGAGGCCGTTGCGCTGGTCAGCCCGCCAGCCGGTGCGAATCTTCAGGGTGACCGGCACATCGACTGCGTTGACCACCGCCGTGCAGATGCGCGCGACCAGCGCCTCGTCCTGCAGCAGCGCCGAACCCGCCCAGACGTTGCACACTTTCTTGGCCGGGCAGCCCATGTTGATGTCGATAATCTGCGCGCCGTGTTCGACGTTATAGCGCGCCGCATTGGCGAGCATGACGGGATCGGCGCCGGCGATCTGCACGCCTATGGGCGCGGGTTCGCCGACGTGATCCATCCGCCAGCGACTCTTCTTCGTGCCCCATAGTCGCGGATCGGAAATGGTCATCTCCGACACCGCATAGCCGGCACCCAACCGTTTGCACAGCTGGCGGAACGGTTTGTCAGTGACCCCGGCCATCGGCGCGAGCACCAGCGCGGGTTCGATTGTGTGTGGCCCAATTTGCATGCGCCAATTGTAATGGGCCTACGTCGGCGCTAAGACAATCTTCATCATGGTCGCGCTAGCGTGCGTCTTCGCCGCCTGTGCGGTTTATCGAGAACCTCCGATGCGATGCATCGCTGTTGCGTGCGCTTTGATGGTGAGTGCGTTGCTGTTCTTCGGAAGCGTTGCCGCCGCCGAGCTTGGGGTCACCGAAGCGCCGCTCACTCAGCTGGAGGAAGTGGTGGTGTCCGGCGAGCAGCCGGGGCCGGGCATGTGGCGCGTTCAGCAGGGCGACCACACGCTGTATGTGTTGGGCGTGCTTAGCGAACTACCGAAGCGCATGCGCTGGAAGTCAGACGAAGTGGAGGCGGTGATTGCCAGCGCGCAGGTGGTGATTGATCGCCCGAAAGTGTCGGCGAGCAGTGGTTTAGGCACCTTTCGGACCATGTTGCTGATACCGGCTGCACTGCGTGTACGCAGCAATCCGGATGACAAGCTGCTGGCAGATGTACTGCCCGAAGCGCTGTATCAGCGCTGGCTGCCGATGCGTGAGAAGTACCTGCGCGGTTCAAAAAAATATGAAAAGCGCCGGCCTGTATTTGCCGCGTCGGAGCTATTTCAAAAAGCCATTTCGAAGTCAAAGCTGGAACGTTCGGCGCGGGTCTATGAGGTCATCGAGAAAGCCGCCAAACGCAGCAAGGTGCCGCGGGTTTCACCGACGGTGACGATCAAGGTTGAGGATCCAAAAGGCATGCTGAAAGAGCTGTCTTCGACCTCGCTACAGGACGTCGAATGTTTTGAACGCACCTTAGATCGTCTGGAAATTGAGCTCGAGGTGATGCGCGCGCGGGCTGATGCTTGGGCCATTGGCGATCTGGAGGCGCTGCGCGAGCTGCCGGATATGAATCAGGTACGCACCTGCATTGAGGCCGTCATCGGCGCATCGGCGCTACAGTCGCGCGGGTTCGACAATATTGAGCAGCGCGTGCGCGACAGCTGGCTCGAAGCCGCTGAGCAGGCGCTAGGCGAACACGCGATCAGCTTTGCCGTGCTGCCGATGCGCGATCTGCTCGGTGAGCGGAGTCTGCTATCTGCCCTGCGCGAGCGCGGCTATAGCGTGATTGAGCCTGAGTAAGCGCTCAGCCTAGAGCGAAAAGCGCGCTTCAACTTCACTGCGTCGCGGCATTGCCAAGGCCGCGCCCGCGCGCTCAACAGCCAGTGCCGCGACGCGAATCGCATAGCGAATCGCGGTGTCGAACGACGCATCGGGCCACTCCGCAAGACCTGCTGCAAGCGCGCCATTGAATGCATCACCAGCGCCGGTCGTATCGACCACGTTTGCCGCTTCGGCCGGCCGACGATAGTAGGCGCGCGCGTCGCCGCGTGCGGCGGGATCAGCGTGCGACACAAAAACGCCTGCGGCACCCAAGGTCACCACTACGGTCGGCACTTCTAGTTGGGCACAAAGATCATGCAAGGAGGCGTCATCACCCTGCTGCCAGCCATCGGGCAGCGTGACGTCGCGTTCGCGAAGCAGTGCCGCAAGCTCGCTTTCATTCGGCGTCAGCACATCGACCAGCGGCAGCAGCGCGCGGCTAACTGCAGGGTCACAAGGCGGGGCCGGATTGTGCAGCGTCAGTACGCCATACAGCCGCGCAATCGTCATGGCCTCGACGCAGGCATCGACCGTGGTTTCATGCTGCGTCACCAGCACGCGCGCGGCGCGGATGAGCGGTGCCTGCTGGGCGACGTGACCAGAGGTTAGGGCGGCATTCGCGCCCGGACCGACCACAATCATATTTTGACCCTCGCCATCGAGCAGGATCGCCGCCGTGCCGGTAGCTACCGCCTGACACCGCTGCCAGCGCGCCCGCAGGCCTTCCGATTGCGCCAACGTGACCGCTGCATCGCCCAGCGAATCACATCCAAGCGCGCCGATAAACGCCGTTTCGACACCCTGCCTGACGCAGGCAATCGCCTGATTAAAACCCTTACCGCCCGGCCCGCAAGCGAACTGCCCAAGCTGCGTCTGCCCCGGCTGCGGAAAGTGCTCACTGCGCCACACGTGATCCTGATTGAAGCTGCCAACCACAACCACTAGCGCGGGCGTTTCGTCTGCGGATCGCATGGCGGTCATAGGTGCCTAGCTGGGGGATGAAACTGCCAAACCGGGAAACGGCTCCGGCATGAATGGTTACGCGACACATCGACCATCATTGAGAAACTGGAGGATGATCGCGCTGATGTGGGACTGCAGCGCAATTGGGCCACGGTCGTTCATGTCGTTGTGACGCGAGCCCGGGATGGAAATGATGCAGGTGTGGCCGCCGGTTTCTCGCGTTGGGGGCAGGATGCCCGAGTCCGCTTCGAAGTCGCTGCCGCGAATCGAGAGAACGTTGATCGAACCGGCGCGTGGAAGCGGATACCTGCGATTGTCGAGCGTGACCAACGTCGTCGCCAGCGTGGGTGAGTCATGAACCGCGAGCGCCGAAATGTCGCCGCCATTCGAATGCCCGATCAGCGTTAGACGGTGCCAGTCGTACCCGCTGTAGGTGCTGGAAAGCGCACTGCGGACAAAACGAATGTTGGCGGCTCCCCGCTGCCATGCGGGCATACGAGTGGTAAACAGATTGCCGGTTTTGCTTAGTGGCGGGTCTGTCGGCAGATCATGCTGGATGGCCACCACCAAGTAGCCAGAGGCGGCCAGTGCATTGGCGATAAACGAGTAGTCAGTATGACGAAGGCCGTAACCCGGACTTACGAACGCAACGGGGCACGGTCGCGCGGGGGTGCAGTGGCGCGACCCATCGGGGAAATACAGCGAGATAGGGATTTGCCTTTCACGACTCGCGTCCCGTAGCGTCGTCGGCGGCTCCGGATTTGATGGGCTGCTGCTTGTTATTGTGCAGCCCGCCAAAATAGCCAGCGCTAGCAGTGTCAGCAGGTTACGACCCGTGATGGCGAGAGTTCTGCATCCGACGAACCTGCCTGCGGAGCCCTTAGCCAACCGTCCCCGAATCGTCATTGCGAGGCGTCGTGGACGGCGTGGTAATCCACGACGCGGCAGAACTTGGTGCATTGCGAGCTCCTAGGTATGGCCCTTGGATTGCCACGGCCGGTGAAGCTGGCGTCGCAATGACGAAGTTGGCAACGACAAGAGCCCGGTAGTGGCTGTAAAGAAAGTCAACTATAGCTGCGTAATAACGCCGGCAATTGTCGCCGTCATCAGCGTCGCAATTGAGCCACCGAGCACGGCGAGCAGGCCCATCCGTGCAAGGTCTTGCCGACGTTCTGGCGCTAGCGACCCAATGCCGCCTATCTGGATGGCGATGGAGCTGAAGTTGGCGAACCCGCACAGCGCGTACGTAGCGATTAGCGTTGATTGCGGGCTCAAGGTAACGCCTTCGACCTTGCCCTGCACGATGTCGCCCAAGCTCAAATAGGCGACGAACTCATTCAGCACGACCTTGGTGCCAATCAAGCCGCCGACGGTCGGCGCGTCGGCCCACTCGACGCCGATGACCCATGCGATGGGCGCAAGCACGATGCCCAGCAGCGAGCCGAGGTCAGTAGGACGGCCCAGCCATTCTGCAAGGCCTGTGACTTCGCCAAACCACGTCAGCGGCGCATTGACCAGCGCGATCAAGGCGACAAATGCAAGCAGCATCGCACCGACGTTGAGCGCAAGGCGCAAGCCGTCGCCGGCACCGGATGCAGCGGCATCGATCACGTTGGCCGTAGTCTGCTCGACCTCGATACGCACTTTGCCCATAGTCAGCGGGGTGCCGGTTTCCGGTATCAAAATCTTGGCGATAACTAGGGTTGCTGGCGCGGCCATGATGCTGGCGGTAATCAGGTGCTTGGCGAACTCGGCCTGCTGCACGGTGTCGGCTCCGCCGAGCATCAAGACATACGCGCCAAGTACACCGCCCGCAATCGTTGCCATGCCGCCGACCATCAAGGTCAGCAGTTCGGAAGGCGTCATGCCGGCGATGTACGGCTTTACAACCAAGGGCGCTTCGGTCTGGCCGATGAAGGCGTTTGCACAGACGCTTAGGGTTTCCGCGCCGGATACCGGCATCAGCTTGGTGATGCCCCAAGCCATGCCTTTGACCACGGCTTGCATCACGCCTAGGTGGTACAGCACTGCCATGAAGCTGGCGAAGAATATGATGGTGGGCAGCACCTGAAAGGCAAACACAAAGCCAAATTTATCGACCCGCGCGAAGTCGCCAAAGATGAACTGCGCGCCCTGTTGAGTGAAGCCAAGCAGCTGGACGAAGTACTTGCTGAGTCCGGTGAACAGTCCCGCGCCCCACGGCGTCAGCAGCACAAAGCAGGCAAATACCATCTGCAGTGCAATGCCAATGGCGACCAATTTCCAGTTGACGTTCCAACGATCACGCGAAAATCCCCACGCGATGCCAATCAGGCAGGCGAGGCCGAACAAACCAAACAGAATCGAAGACATGCCGTGTTCCCCGGGCGAACCCGGCAGGCTGCGCGGATTCTTACAAAGTGGCCGCAGCGTAGGTCACCGCCGTCGCGAGGCGCAAGCGCTCGCGCATGGCGGCTTAGAAATGCTCAGCGTAATTCGTCGGAATCTCAATCCGCTCATGGTTCGACAGGCTCACCACGAGCGGCGTCAAGAACTTGGCCGTTCGCCCTGAGCTCGTCGAAGGGCTGGCGAAGGTTTGTTCAGCGGCTCCTTAGGTTCGCAGCAGCACAAACACCGCTAATCCGAGGAACAACAGAGCCGCCGCATAGCGTGCCGCGCGCAGTGGCAGGCGATCAGCAAATCGCGCACCCAGCGCCACAACCGGCAGGTTGGCGATCAACATGCCAAGCGTGCTGCCGCTGACCACTGCCAGCAGGGCATCGTCAAAGCGCGCCGCCAGCATGATGGTGGCGACCTGCGTCTTGTCACCCATTTCCGCGAGAAAGAATGCCAGCGTGGTGGCGATAAAGGCGCTGCGGCCATCGCTGGGCGGCGCGTCGCCGTCGTCGAGCGTGTCTGGCTTCAGGGTCCACAGCGCGACCGCAATAAAGCTGCCGGCGAGCAGCCAGCGCAGCGTCGTTGGTGACAGCCAGTCGGCGATCAGCGTGCCCAGCCAGCCGGCAAGCGCGTGGTTTAGCACCGTGGCGATCAGAATGCCGAATGCAATTGGCCAGAATCGGCGATAGCGGGCGGCAAGCAGCAGCGCGAGCAGCTGCGTTTTGTCGCCAATTTCGGCAATCGCTACCGCAACGGTTGAGACGAGTAGGGCTTCCATCGCTGCCCTAGCGCGTGAACGGCCAAATTAGCGGCACCACGATCATCGTCAGTATCACGATCAGTGCAGTTAGCGGGCCGCCGACGCGCATGAAGTCGTTGAAGCGGTAGTTGCCGACGCCGTAAACCAGCACGTTGGCCTGATGGCCGATAGGGGTAAGAAATGCGGTAGAGGCGGCCATCGCCACCGCCATCACAAAGGCGTATGGCTCGATTTCAAGCTGCTTCGCTAGCGCGATCGCAATAGGTGCAACGAGTACCACGCAGGCTGCATTGGACATCACCTGGGTCAGGCCCACAGTGATCAGAAT
>JBBSIY010000047.1:0-14151 GCA_038257785.1 Lysobacterales bacterium | reverse complement strand
CTGGCCCTGCAGGAGAACCTCACCTACCTGCACAGCCCGAGCGAAGTGCTGGAAGGCAAGGTTGGCAGTGATCGTGCTTTCAAGCTGGGCGGCGTGGTGCAGGAAGGCAGCGTGGCGCGTACCGCCGGCACGATGGAGGTGCGCTTTGAAGTGACCGACCGGCAGAAGAATTTCCCGGTGGTTTATCGCGGCATCCTGCCGGACATGTTTCGCGAAGGGCAAAGCGTGATCGCGCGCGGCCAGATCGAAGGCGATCACTTCGTCGCTGACGAGGTGCTGGCCAAGCACGATGAAACCTACATGCCGGCGGAAGTGGCAGACAAGATGGCGGAAGCCAAGGCTGCACGTGAAGCCAACGGCAGCGGAGGCTCAGAGTGAAGCCGAATCGGGCGCCATTGAAGAGCCGCATCTCAAAGCTCGTCATCACGAGGCCAGCTTCATCGGCCGTGGCACTCCACTGGCTGCCACAACAGCCGTGTTTGGGCGACGTATCACGCGTGTCGTGGATTGCCACGCCGCCTGCGGCGGCTCGCAATGACGGCGCGGTGGGCTGCCGGCCTATGGCGATGACGACCGCCGCTACAGCAAAAGAAGGCTCGCTATGATTCCTGAACTGGGTCAATTCGCGCTGATCGTCGCGCTGCTGTTGGCCATCGCGCAAACGATCATGCCTCTGGTCGGCGCTGCGCGTAACAACACTGCTTGGATGGCGGTAGCCCGCCCAGCGGCCTACGGGCAATTCGCTTTCCTGCTGATCTCGTTCGTCATGCTTGTCGCTGCATTCGTCGCGCAGGATTTCTCGGTTGCGTACGTCGCGCAAAACTCAAACTCTCTGCTGCCGGTGCACTACCGCATCTCGGCCGTATGGGGCGCGCACGAAGGTTCGCTGCTGCTCTGGGTGCTGATCCTCAGCATATGGACGGTTTCGGTTGCCGCATTCAGTCGCTCCCTGCCGCTGGTGATGGTTGCCCGCGTGCTCGGCGTGATGGGGCTGATCAGCATCGGATTCTTGCTGTTCACCCTGCTGACGTCTAACCCGTTTCTGCGCCATCTGCCGGGTCTGGCGGAGGGGCGCGACCTAAATCCGCTGCTGCAAGATTTCGGCCTGATCATTCATCCGCCGATGCTCTACGTCGGCTACGTCGGATTTGCGGTGGCGTTTGCGTTCGCGGTCGCCTCGATGCTCGGTCGCGAGATGGATCCGCGCTGGGTGCGCTGGTCACGGCCGTGGACTAATGCCGCTTGGGCATTTCTTACGCTGGGCATCGGCCTCGGCAGCTGGTGGGCGTATTACGAGCTTGGCTGGGGCGGCTGGTGGTTCTGGGACCCGGTCGAGAATGCCAGCTTCATGCCATGGCTGGTCGGCACTGCGCTGATCCATTCGCAGGCCGTCACCGAGAAGCGCGGCAGCTTTCGCGGGTGGACGCTGCTGCTGGCGATTGCCGCGTTCTCACTATCTTTGATGGGCGCATTTCTCGTCCGCTCGGGCGTGCTGACCTCGGTTCACGCGTTTGCCTCGGATCCCGAGCGCGGCATGTTCATCCTGATTTTCTTAGCGATCGTGGTTGGCGGCTCACTGGCGCTGTATGCCTGGCGCGCGCCGACCAAGCACGAAGGCAAACCGTCTGCGCCGCTGTCGCGCGAGACTTTCATTCTCATCAATAACCTGCTGTTCAGTGCAGCCGCCGCGATGGTCTTAATCGGCACGCTTTATCCGCTTTTTGCCGATGCGCTAGACCTCGGCAAGATGTCGGTCGGACCGCCCTATTTTGGCCTGATGTTTATGCTGCTGATGGCACCCGTCGCGCTGCTGATTCCATTCGGCCCGTTCGCACGTTGGCAGCAAGAGCAGTGGCAGCGTTTCGTCCCGTTGATCAAGGCAGCCGCCAGCGCAATCGTCGTCGCGCTGGTGCTTGCCTGGGCCCTGCTAGATGAGTTCAATCTAAAGGCGTTTGTCGGCATCAGCGTGGCGGCGTGGATTGCCGCCGGCACCGTTGCCTTCGTGATCATGCGAACGCGTCGCGTCGCGAAAGGTCGCCGGTTTACGGCTGAGATTACCGGCATGACCCTCGCTCACATGGGACTGGCCGTGTTCGTGCTCGGCGTCATGATGACGGAAGGCACCAGCGTCGAAAAAGATGTGGCGCTAGGCAGCGGTGAGAGCGTTTCGGTTCGCGACTACCAGTTCCGCTTCGACGGCGTTGAGCGCTACAACGGCCCCAACTACGTCGCTGATCGCGGCACGGTGACGGTGCTGCGCAACGACGAGGTGGTCGCCGTTCTGCATCCTGAAAAGCGCGGCTACGCCTCGGGCGGGCAAATCATGACTGAGGCCGCCATTGATCCGTCGCTAAGTCGCGATCTTTACGTCGCGCTGGGCGAACCGCTGGGCCGTGGCGAAGGCGATACCGCTGATCGCTGGGCGCTGCGGGTGTACGTCAAGCCGTGGATCCGCTGCATCTGGCTGGGTGCCCTGATGATGATGTTCGGTGGGTTTGTATCGGCCGCAGATCGTCGATTCCGCGTGGTGCCGGAGGCTGAGACCGTCGGCGAATCGAACCCGAGTCGCGCTCAGCCCGTCGCCGCCTGATGCTCCAGCGTTTTATTCCTCTGCTGCTGTTTGTTGGCCTGGCTGCCCTGCTGTATGCCGGCGTCAAGCTGTCGGAAACGCGCGACCCCAACGTCTTGCCGTCACCGCTGATTGATCGCCCAGCGCCTGAATTTGATCTTCCCTCGCTGCATTCGCCGGACAAGCGGATTACGCGCGCTGATTTACTCGGCAAGCCCTACCTGCTGAACGTGTGGGCCAGCTGGTGCCCGGCGTGTCGTTTGGAGCACCCGTTTATCGACGGCATTTCCAAGCAAGGAAAAGTGCAGGTGATCGGTTTCAACTACAAGGACGATGCGCTTGATGCCAAGCGCTGGCTACAGCAGTTTGGCGATCCCTATAGCGAGATTCTGGTTGATCGCGACGGCCGCAGCGGCATCGACTGGGGCGTCTACGGCGCACCCGAAACTTTCCTCGTGGACGCTGAGGGCGTAGTGCGCTTTAAGCATGTCGGACCGATGACGCCGGACATCTATCGCGATGAAATTTTGCCGCGGCTTGGAGCCAGCCCATGACCCGAACGCTACGTCAGCTAATTGTTGGCGCGCTGCTTTGCCTGAGCACGGCGGCTAGCGCCATCGATCCAATGACCTACACCGATGCCGCGCAAGAGCAGCGGTTTCGCGCGCTCACCGCCGAGCTGCGCTGCGTGATGTGCCAAAACCAGTCACTGGCCGATTCAAATGCCGGCATCGCCGTCGACCTGCGCCGCGAGGTGCTGGATCTGATGAACGCCGGCCGCAGCGATGAGGAGATCAAGGCCTTTCTCACTCAGCGCTACGGCGACTTTGTGCTGTACAACCCGCCGATAAAACCCAGTACGTGGCTGCTGTGGTTTACGCCGTTCGGCCTTCTTCTTGGCGGTGCTGTTGTGATTGCCGTCATCCTGCGGCGACGCGGCAAGCAGCTGGCGGCCGCATCGACGCGCAGTGGCGCAGCAACACCTGAATCTGGGGAGGACTGGTGACATCTTTGTTTTGGATCCTGTGTGCCGGCATGGCCGCCTTTGCGCTGGCATTCGTGCTGCCGCCCCTACTGCGTAAGCAGCCTGCTTCCGATGCTTCAGCGACCGCTGCCGCTGCCGCTGCCGTTGTCGCAGACAACCCAAATGGCAAAAAACGTAAGGCGCTAGATCAAGCGCGCGAAGCCGGCGTTCTCAGTGACTCAGAGTACCGGCAGAAGCTGGCCGCGCTGGCTGGCGGTGTGGCAACGCGTCGTCCGACTTGGACCTTACCCGTTGTGCTGACGGTGCTGCTGCCGTTCGCCGCGTTCGCGCTCTATCACCACCTCGGCGAGCCGCGTGCACTTGACCCCGCCTTGCGAGCGGTGAGCGCCACAAGCACCCAGCGACTGAGCGCGCCCGGTGTGGCGACAGACGCAGGTGCAGGTGCTCAGCCGACTGACGCCGGTGATGCCGCTGCGCCGAATATGGATCAGGCGGTCGCTGGCCTTGCCGAGCGCATGCGCAACTCGCCGGACGATTTGGACGGCTGGATGCTGCTCGGCCGCGCCTATAAAACAATGGAACGCTTCGGCCCAGCGCGTGAAGCACTCGCCAACGCGTATCGGCTCGCTCCGGACGATGCCGACGTGATGGTGGAGTACGCCGAGGCGACGGCACTGGCAAGCGAGTCGCGCCGACTCGGCGGCGAATCGTTGATGCTGATCGAGCGAGCCGTCAGCATCCAGCCAGATCATCAGCGTGGTCTTTGGCTGCTCGGCATTTCGCACATGCAGGCCGGCGTACCGGCCGACGCCGTGAAAGTATGGGAACGCCTGCTGCCGCTGATGGAAGGCGATGCCCGCGCGTCGCTGCTGAGTCAACTCGACAGCGCTCGCGACGCTGCGGGGCTTGCACCGCGCGCGCCGGAAGTTGCGGCTAATCCAACGGAGTCGCAGGCTGCCGAAACGCCCCCACCCGCAGCCGCTCCAAGCGGCGACGGCAGTGCACCGGCGGGCCTGATTGTCGAGGTCGATATCGATCCAGCACTCAAATCGAAGATTGGCGCGTCCGACGTGCTGTTCGTCTACGCTCGCGCAGCGGAAGGCCCGCGCATGCCGCTGGCCATTCAGCGCCTGTCCGCCGGAGACCTTCCGGTGCGTGTGGTACTCGATGACTCCACCAGCATGATGCCAACAATGAAGCTCTCGCTAATGGCGCAGGTGGTGGTCGGCGCACGCATATCGAAAAGCGGCCAAGCTACCCCACAGTCTGGCGACCTCGAAACCTTCTCGTCGCCCATGGCGAACAGCAGCGACACGCCGGTGAAGCTGCGCATCGATCGCGTTGTGCCTTGAAGAGGGACGCACTTTGAACAGGCCAGCGCCGTGAGCGAACACGCACCTCCGGCAACACGTTGGCATGCGCTAGCCTCACCATTCGCGATAAAGCGTGGCGGCGAGCTGTTCGATGCTCGCTTGGCCTTTGAGACCTGGGGCACGCTCAACGCCGAGCGCAGCAACGCCGTTCTGATTCTGACCGGCCTGTCGCCGAACGCGCATGCCGCCAGCAATGCGGATGATCCTTCGCCCGGCTGGTGGGAGGCGATGCTGGGGCCGAACAAGGCCATCGACACCGATCGCTGGTTCGTGATTTGCGTCAACGCGCTTGGCAGCTGCAAAGGCTCAACTGGGCCGGCTTCGATCAATCCCGCGACCAACGCAGCCTATCGACTCGACTTTCCGGACCTGTCGATAGAAGACGGTGCGAACGCCGCGTTTGACCTTGTGCAAAGCCTGCACATTGAGCAGCTCGCATGCGTGATCGGCTGCTCAATGGGCGGCATGAGTGCGCTTGCCTACCTCGCCCTGCATCCCGGCTCGGCGCGCAGCCAGATCAACGTCTCCGGCGCGGCCCAGGCGCTGCCGTTTTCGATTGCGATTCGCTCGCTGCAGCGCGAGGCGATTCGGCTTGATCCGCAATGGAACGGCGGCGACTACTCGGAGGAACACTATCCAGAAGCCGGCATGCGAATCGCGCGCAAGCTCGGCGTCGTTACCTATCGCAGTTCGCTGGAGTGGGATGGCCGGTTTGGGCGCGTGCGTCTAGATGGTGAGCAGCGGCCGGATGATCCGTTCGGCTTTGAATTCCAGGTCGAGTCGTATCTGGAAGGTCACGCGCGGCGCTTCGTGCGCCAGTTCGATCCCAACTGCTATCTGTATTTGAGCCGCTCGATGGACTGGTTTGACTTGGCTGAATATGCCGGCAGCGTCGAGGCAGCGCTCGGCAAGCTTGGCCTGCAGCGCTCGTTAGCCATAGGCGTCAGCACCGACATCCTGTTCCCGCTACAGCAGCAGGAGCAGATCGCGCTTGGACTAAAAGAAGCTGGCGTCGATTCGCACTTTGCACCGCTCGACTGCCCGCAGGGCCATGATGCGTTTCTGGTAGCGATTGACGAGTTCGGTGCCGCCATCGGCGGGTTCTTGCGCGAAACCTGACGCCAAGCGAATTTGGCCAACGCGCTAGAATGGTTGCACTTCCTAAGGAGTCTGCCGCCATGCAGGCCACGACTTTTCCCGGTTCTCAGCTGCTGATCGACACCATCGACCACGCGGTCGGCAAAGACTGCGACCACGCCATCACCGACTGTTTGCGTCACGCGCTGTGCAAAATTATTCGCCAGCAGGACGTCACGCTGCCCGACTACATCTACGAGCCAATGGCTGATCGCTATGCGCGGCGCGAGCTATATCGCAGCGAAGAGCACGGCTACAGCGTCATCGCGATGACGTGGGGGCCGGGTCAGGGCACTCTGATTCATGACCACTCTGGAATGTGGTGTGTCGAAGGCGTGTTTCAGGGCGCGCTAGAAATTACCCAGTACGAGAAAGCCGAATGCGACGGCCAGCGCTGCCGCTTTACGGCCGTCGGGTCGATGCAGGCTGGCGCGGGCTCTGCCGGCAGCCTCATCCCGCCGCACGAGTACCACACCATTCGCAACCCCAGCGAGGACGGCGTGTCCGTCACCCTGCACATCTATCGCGGCGCGATGAGCTGCTGCTCGGTATTCCAGCCTGCGGAAGATGGCTGGTATCAGCGGCAGGTGCGCCAGCTAGGGGTTGATGCGGCTATGTAAGATTTGGCGTCGCCGCCCACCGTTCGTGGTGAGCCTGTCGAACCCCACGCATTTGCTCACAAAGCATCCGCCAAGCATTCTCTCTGCCTGCGCGCCTCACTGAGCCTCAGGGTGAATGCCGCTGCCCGCTCGATTGCGACTTGCCAATTTGCTCCGCAGGCGTTCGCATGATCGCTTCGCGGATATCGACTCGCGGTGCCTGCCCGCTCAGTGACAACTGCCCCGCTCCCTGACCTAGTCCAAGCTGCCGATAGGTGCTCGACAGCGAGGGAAAGCGCGTGCCGTTGTCGTAACGCGCAAACAGCGGAGCGAACAACTTCGCACCCACGATGGCGTCGAGTTCGAGCATGAAGCGCTCAGGCTCCCACTGCGTGGTCGTCGGAAAATGCCGCCGCGCGAAAGCATCCAGTACCTGCGCTAGATCTGCCCCAGTGCTCTGACGCAGCGCAAGCTCCGCCTCCAGCCAAAAGGCCGCGCCGCTCCAATAGACGCGCATCGTATTGCGATAGCCGCCCGTCGCCGCATCGGCCAGCGACTGCCCCGCGCTACGTTCGCTGCTACCGCGCACGAATCCAGCATCAAGCTTTTCCCACGCCTGTTCAGCCGTCAGCGCGCCGCTGCGCGCCCGCAATACGTTCTGGTAGTAGCTGGCCAGCCCCTCACTTAACCAGCGGCCGCGCGTGCGGAGGTAGGGATGCAGCAGGTGCGAAAACTCGTGCGCCAGCGTCCAATCGTCTAGCAACGCGCGCTCACTGGCGTCCAGCCCAACAAACAGCTTCAAGGCACTACCGCCGCCGCGTAGCGCTTGACCCCAAGGCACTGGGGTCGATACGCCCGGTAGCGGCACCACCAGCACCTGCACGCTGCTCAGCGGCAAGCGTCCGCTGGCCGAAAGCAGCGCGGTGGCGTTGTGATCGACCCAGGCCAGCACGCGCTGGCGGACGTCAGCACTGGACGTCGGCAAAATCGATACGCGAAGCTCGCCACCCGGAAGCTGCACGCGATCCTGCTGCAATCGACCGAACACGCTAGTGCCATCCCAATCGACGGGCGTATGCGCAAGCCGATAGCGTGTCGCGTCAATCGGCGCGTATGGCAGTGACGCTGTCCATCCAGCAGGCAGCTGCACATCCAGCGTCGATCCCGCGTTCACCTCGGTCGGTCGCCACAGCCAGCTCTCCAAGGGCAACATCACGTATTGCCCAGCGCGCCAGCTCAACCGATACCGATCAGATTGCGCAATAGCGTACGCATCGACCGTGTAGCGCACGCACCCGCCAGCCGCCAGTTCGCCAAATTCGATATGCCGACGACGCACCACAGGCAACGACTCACCATCGCCGCGCAGGTCGCTGACAAACCGCGCCGCCCCCCAGTAGCCGCTATACAAATGTCCGCCGCTGGTTGCTCGATCCGTGCAGATTGCGATCCGCAGCTGCCGTGCGTCGTCACTTAACGTCGCCACATAGTTCAGTTTTGCATCCGCCACAGTCGGCAGCAGCAGTGCAAAAAGTACAGGCATTCGACCAAGCAGGCTCATCGCATCAGCCTATCTAAGGGCCTGCATAGACAACGCGAATGCCAAGGGGTTCGCCATCGCCCAGCCATCACGTATACTCTGCGCCCCGCAGCCGAAGTGGCGGAATCGGTAGACGCAGCGGACTCAAAATCCGCCGCCCTTAAAAGCGTGGGGGTTCGAGTCCCCCCTTCGGCACCAAGCGGGCATCCGGCACCATCCGGGAAAGACCAGAAACACCGACGAAACCCCGCTACTGCGGGGTTTTTTCGTTCTGGGCGTCGAATTGCTTTTGGTTGCATCCAGCATAGTTCGTGAATAGATTCGTGGGTAGAGCCAAACTGGGCGAATGAATAGAGAGACTGAGCACTTTGGACTCGACCACCCTCGATTTCACAACCCTAGACACCCTGCGCACGCACCATCCGGCGTGGCGTCTCTTGCGGTCTGACCATGCGGCGCTGGTGGCGAGTTTTCTGCATCGGGCTTTCGTGATGCCCAACGTGCGGGTGATGGCGGCGGCTGATTTGGCCGAGGCGTTGGAAGACGAGCTTTACGCGCTTCGCCTGCAGCTGGGTGAGAAAGGTGCCACGGCTTTTCCCAGACCCGCGCTTGAGTATCTAAACGACTGGGCAGCACCCGACAAAGGCTGGCTGCGCAAGTTCTACAAGGCGGGTACGGATGAGGCGCAGTTCGACCCTACGCCGGCCACCGAAAAGGCCATCGCTTGGCTGGTGCAGCTGTCCGCACGCCAGTTTGTCGGCACCGAATCACGCTTGCTGACGCTGTTCGATCTGCTAAAGCAGATGAGCGAGGGCAGCGAGGGTGACCCCGCCAAACGACTCGCGGAGCTAAACAAAAAACGCGCTGACCTTGACGCTGAGATAGCCAGCGTGGAGGCCGGTGACGTGCCGCTAATGGACGACACCGCGCTAAAGGATCGCTTCCAGCAGTTCATGCAGGGCGCGCGCGAGCTGCTGACCGACTTTCGCGAGGTGGAACATAACTTCCGCCAGCTCGACCGCCGCGTGCGCGAGCGCATCGCTCTTTGGGAAGGCAGCAAGGGCGCGCTGCTGGAAGACATCATGGGCGAGCGCGATGCCATTGGCGACTCTGACCAAGGCAAGAGTTTTCGCGCGTTTTGGGATTTCTTGCTGTCCAGCCGCCGGCAGGATGAGTTGACCGAACTGCTTGATCGCGTCTTGAATCTGCCCGCGATCAGCGATTTGAATCCCGAGGGACGAACGCGCCGCGTGCACTACGATTGGCTGGAAGCCGGCGAGCACACCCAGCGCACTGTCGCCGCATTGTCACAGCAGCTGCGGCGCTTTCTCGACGATCAGGCTTGGCTTGAGAACCGGCGCATCATGGATATTCTGCACGGCATAGAAAGCAAGTCGCTGGCCCTGCGAGCGCACTGGGGCAAAGACTGGCCGCCGACGGGCAGCATGATGGAAATGGCCGAGGCGCAGGCCGACATCGAGCTGGCCATGGAGCGGCCCTTGTTCACACCCGCCATCAAGCCGCTGATTGCCGATCTGGCACTGCAGGCGGGCGACGATGATATTGACGCGCAGTCGCTGTTCGATCAGGTGGTGGTGGACAAAGCAAACTTGACCCGGCACATCCGCCACGCCCTCCAGGACAACGTGCAGATCAGTCTAAGCGAGCTCGTTGCGACGCAGCCTTTACGGCATGGATTGGCCGAGCTAGTGGCGTATCTGCAGCTCGGCAGTGACACGTTCACCAGCGTGGTGGACGAAGACACCATCGAACCGATTCGCTGGCAAGCCGTAGGCACCGATACGCAGACCGTCACCCGCAGTGCGCGCCTGCCACGGGTTATTTTTATGCGCTGATGCGCGGAATGCCGACGCACGGCACGCTGCAACTCGCCATCTTGGAATAGGTAATGAACTCGACACCATCGAATGCCGACGCCGCGGCGGCGGCACCCGCTCCAGCAGCGGACCTGTCGTCGTTGCTGATCAATCTGCTGAAGAGCGTGCAGTACCGTGATGCCGACGAACGCCAGTGGGCGGCGCTGCTGAATCTGCAGGCCAGAGTGCGCGACTATGTGATGGTGCTAAATCTTGAGCTAGTGCTGGACGAAGCCGAGGGCTATGCCTTTCTCAAAAGCCGAACCGAGTCTGCCGATGATGACGGCGCGGCGCGCCTGCCGCGCTTAGTGGCGCGCCGACCGTTGTCGTTTGCGGTGAGTTTGTTGCTGGCGCTGTTGCGCAAGAAACTGGCTGAATTTGACGCCGGAGGCAGCGACACACGTCTTGTCCTCAGCCGCGATGGCATCGTGGAACTCGTCCGCGTTTTTCTACCCGATGGGCCCAACGAAGCCAAGCTAATCGATCAGCTTGAGTCCACCATCAACAAGGCGGTTGAGCTCGGCTTTCTGCACAAGTTGAAAGCCACCAGCGGCACGACGACCGGCCCGCCTAGCTTTGAGGTGCGACGCATCCTGAAGGCTTTTGTCGATGCGCAATGGCTCGCCGAATTTGATGAGCGCCTCTCGGCCTACCAGTCTCAGCTCGCAGGCGTCACCGCTGCAAAACCGACCGCTGACCATGGTTGATCCACACTCCTTGGGCCTCGCCTTTTGTGCCGACGACACGCTGTCGGGCTTTCGTCTAGCGCGGCTGGAGGTATTCAACTGGGGAACGTTCGATGGTCGCGTGTGGGCGCTCCAGCTGGACGGCAGGAACGGCCTGCTGACTGGCGACATCGGCTCTGGCAAGTCCACCCTAGTTGACGCCATCACGACCTTGCTAGTGCCCGCCAATCGTGTCGCCTACAACAAAGCGGCCGGTGCTGACAGCAAGGAGCGCACCTTACGAACTTACGTGCTCGGGCACTACAAATCCGAACGCAATGAGGTCACCGGTGCGGCAAAGCCGGTTAGCCTTCGCGATCAGAACAGTTACTCGGTGATACTCGGAGTTTTCCACAACGCCGGTTATGACCAAACGGTCACCCTGGCCCAGGTGTTCTGGATGAAGGAAGCGCTGGGCCAGCCCGCGCGTTTGTTTCTGGCGGCCGATCGTGACCTATCGATTGCCGCAGACTTCGCCCAGTTCGGATCAGACATTACCCAGCTGCGCAAAAAGCTGCGTGACCTCGGGGCGCACCTGCACGATAGCTTCCCGCCCTACGCGGCTTGGTTTCGCCGCCGTTTTGGAATTGAAAACGATCAGGCATTGGAGCTATTTCATCAGACGGTGTCGATGAAGTCAGTGGGCAATCTGACCGACTTTGTACGCAGTCACATGCTGGAGCCGTTTGACGTAGCGCCGCGCATTCAGGCGCTGATTGCCCACTTTGACGATCTCAATCGCGCCCATCAGGCCGTGCTAAAAACTCAGCGGCAGGCTGAGCTGCTGACCCCGCTAGTAGCCGACTGCAGTCGTCACACCACGCTGGTGGCCGACGTCGAAGGCTTGCGCCGCGGCCGAGAAAGCCTGCGAACGCACTTTGCCGGCCTGAAGTTGCGCTTGCTCGATAAGCGGCTTGGTCTGCTCGGCGAGGAATGGACCCGTATCGATGCGCAGGTAAAGAAACTTGACGCCGACAACGAGGCCCACGGTCTGAAAGTCGATGAGCTTAAGCAAGCCATCAGCGCCAACGGCGGCGACCGCCTGGAGCGGCTGGCGGCAGACATCCGTAAGAGAGAACTCCTTCGCGATGCGCGCAAGTCGAAGTCCGAGCGCTATACGGCGCTGGCTGCCGTATTGGACGAACCAGCGACGGTGGATGCCGCCAGCTTCATCGCGCGGCGTGCCACCTATCAAGACTGGCGAGACGCGGCGCGCAATCGCGATGCCGATCTACAGAACGCGCTCACCGAACACGGCGTGACGCTGCGTCAGGGCACGCACGAGCACGCGCAGCAAAGCGTTGAGATAGACAGCCTGAAGCGCCGCCGCAGCAACATCGACGATCAGCAAATACAGATTCGCGCCGCACTGTGTGCGGCCTTGGGTTTGGATGTCGACGACATGCCGTTTGCCGGCGAGCTGATTCAGGTCCGCGAGGATGAGCGCGACTGGGAGGGCGCGTCCGAACGTCTGCTGCGCAATTTTGGACTAGCGCTGCTGGTGCCGGATGCGCACTACAAAGCGGTTGCCGAATGGGTGGACAGCGCGCACCTACGCGGCCGCTTGGTGTACTTCCACGTGCGTGCGCGGCGCACCAGCGACCTGCCCGCGTTGCATCGCGACTCGCTAGTACGCAAGCTGGCGATTAAGCCGGATTCGCCGCACTACGATTGGCTTGAACGCGAACTCAGCGCGCGCTTCGACGTCGCCTGCTGCGCCACGCCTGAGCAGTTCCGCCGCGAGACGCGCGCAATCACCCGCGCCGGCCAAATCAAAGATCCCAGCGGTCGCCACGAGAAGGATGACCGCCACCGAATTGATGACCGCAGCCGCTATGTCCTCGGTTGGAGCAACAGCGCCAAAATCGCCGCGCTTGAGTCCAAACTTCGCCAGATTGAAACACGGCTGACTGAGGTCGGCAGTCAACTCGCTGGTCTCCAGAAGGAGCGCGACAAACTCTCGAGCCGGCTTGATGCGCTGACGCGGCTTGAGGAGTTCACCGTATTCGAGGAAGTGGACTGGCAATCGATGGCCAGCGAAATCGCTCAGTTGACCGATGAGCGCACCCGACTGGAGGCGACATCCGATGTCCTCAAACAGCTGAACGAGAACCTTCGAAACCTGCTGGTGGCGCAAAAAAATGCCGCTGTAATTTGGCGCACGGCGCTGGAAAAGCGCGGCGATGTAGCGCAGCGTCAAACGGCAGCAACCGCGCTTCGCCAGCAGACGGCGGCCTTGCTGAGCGGCGTTGAGGTGGACGAGGTGCTGACAGCAACACTCGAGGCGATGCGCGCTGAAGCGCTGGGCGAACATCAGCTGACGGTGGAGTCCTGCGACAACCGCGAGCAGGATCTGCGTGCATGGCTGCAGCGCAAGATTGATGGTGTGGATGAAAAGATCCGCACGCTTGCTGCGAAAGTCATCAAGGCCATGGCCTTCTTCAAGGAGGCATTCAAGCTTGAAACAGCCGAGATGGACGCGAGCCTCGATGCCGCCCTTGAGTACGAAAACCTACTCACCCAGCTGAAGCGAGACGATCTGCCGCGCTTTGTCGCGCGCTTTAAAGAGCTGCTCAACGTCAACACGATCAACGAGATTGCTAACTTCAACGCGCAGCTTGCGCGCGAACGCGAAACTATCAAGGAGCGCATCGCACATATCAACAAATCACTGGGCGAGATCGACTACAACCCCGGTCGCTACATCGTGCTGGAGTCGCAGCTCAGCCCGGATGCTGAAATAAGGCAGTTTCAACAGGAGATGCGCGCCTGCACTGAAGGTGCAGTCACCGGCTCTGATGATGCGCAGTATTCCGAGGCCAAGTTTCTGCAGGTCAAAGCCATCATCGACCGCTTTCGCGGCCGCGAAGGCCTGTCGGAACAAGATCGTCGCTGGACCGCGAAGGTCACCGACGTTCGCAACTGGTTTCTGTTTGCCGCCAGTGAGCGCTGGCGCGAGGACAACACCGAACACGAGCACTACTCCGACTCCGGCGGCAAGTCGGGCGGGCAAAAAGAAAAGCTGGCTTACACCATTCTGGCTGCCAGCTTGGCCTATCAGTTCGGACTGGAATGGGGCGCCGTGCGCTCGCGCTCGTTCCGCTTCGTGGTGATTGATGAGGCATTTGGTCGCGGCTCGGATGAGTCGGCGCAGTACGGTTTGAGGTTGTTCAAGCAGCTCAATCTGCAGCTGCTGATTGTGACGCCTCTGCAGAAGATCCATATCATCGAGCCGTTTGTTTCCAGCGTCGGCTTCGTCCATAACGAAGGCGGCCGGGCGTCCAAGCTGCGCAATCTGTCGATTGAGGAATACCGGGCGCAGAAGGCCAACAGTATTCCCAACGCT
>JBBSIY010000046.1:0-14208 GCA_038257785.1 Lysobacterales bacterium | reverse complement strand
TAGCGCCGCCAGCCGCACTGAAATCGCCACCAGCAAAGACTTCGCTACCTGACACCGCGAGCGAGTAGACATATCCATTGATCCCGTTCGCGCTCCCCCCGCCCAAACTGGCCCAGCTGCTGCCATCCCAGCGCGCAACGTTGCTGGCGGGCGCGCCGCCTGCGCTGGTGAAAAAGCCACCTACAAAGAGGTTGTTGCCAGAAACGGCAAGGGCGTTGACCAAGCCATCGCCGGCAAAAATATTGCCCGACACCCCATTGCTGCTGCCACTACCCAAGCTGGCCCACTCAGTGCCATTCCAGCGTGCCACTCGTTTGGCGGGCATGCCGCCTGCTTCGCTGAAAAGGCCCCCAACGTAGACATCGCTGCCGGCTACAACGACTGCGCTGACGCTGCCGTTCACTCCATTGGCGCTGCCAATGCCCAAGCTGGTCCATTTACTACCGTCCCATCGTGCGACGTTGTTGGCAAACGTTGCGCCCAGTTGAGTGAAATCACCGCCGACATAAATATCTTCTCCAGATACCGCTAAAGCGCGGATGGCGCCGTTTGCGCCATTGCCGTTGCCGCCGGCCAAGCCGAACCAACTAGTGCCGTTCCAACGTGCAAACCCATTGGCAGGCACGCCGCCCGCTTGGTTGAAACCGCCAGCAGAGTAAAGCTGACCATCAGATTCGACGAATGCGTTGACGTTGTTGTTTGCCCCGTTTGCAGCGCCTACACCCGCGCTGGCCCACTCGTTTCCGTTCCATCGAGCGACAAAACTTGCGGGCTCGCCGCCCGCTTGGGAGAAGCTGCCGCTGACGTACAGTTCGCCGTCGTACACTCCAAGCGTGCTGCCATATCCGTTTACGCCATTGGCGCTGCCTACTCCCAAGCTACGCCACGCGCTACCGTCCCAGCGTGCGAAACCATTTGCCTGGGAGGCACCCGCTTGGGTGAAGAGTCCTGCGGTGTAAAGCTCTCCACCGTAAAGCGTCATCCCCAAGACGGTGCTGTTCATCCCATTGCCGCTGCCAGCACCCAAGCTGCTCCACACGTTACCGTCCCATCGCCCGACAAAATTGGCCTGCACGCCCCCCGCTTGCGTGAACAGCCCACCGACGTAAAGCGTGCTGCCGGAAAGCGTGAGCGCAAAAACCGTGTCGTTAACACCGTTCGCATTGCCCCCGCCCAGACTAGCCCAAGTGAAACCATCCCAGCGCGCCACACGGTTGGCCTGCAGGCCACCTGCTTGGGTGAAGCTGCCGCCGACATAGATGCCGCTGCCGGCTATGGTGAGTGCCTCAACGCTGTCGTTCACGCCGTTGGCGTTACCGATCCCCAAACTAGACCACGCGCTACCGTCCCAACGGGCGACGCGGTTGGCGGGAGCGCCACCCGCTTCAGTGAAAAGGCCGCCGACATAGATCTCGGTGCCAGCTACTGCGAGAGCGTAGACGAGGCTATTCACCCCATTGGTAGAGCCAGAGCCCAAAGTTATCCACGTCTGACTGTCGGGAGCAAAGACAGCAATGTTGTTTGCTAGCGTGCTACCGCAGACGGTAAATGCCCCAGCGACGACCAAATTGCCGTTTGGCAGTCGAGCTAAAGCCTCTATCGAGCCATTGCAAGCGTCGCGCAAACCGCCAAATGGTTGCCATTGGCCGCGCTCGCTTAGCGGCGATCCACGCGCAACGTCCACGACAAACTTGGGAGCCTGACCGGTTCCAGTGAGCATGCGGTAGCCGTCTACTGCGAGGCTCCCGCTGTAGCCCACCGGCACTCGTAGTTGGCCCTGAGCATCTAGGAAATCTGCTATCGGCGCACCCTGCTGAGTCGAGGATTGGCTGGCAGCCACTTGCGTGCACAGGAAAGTCAAAGCCATTGCAAGCGCGGCGGCAATCACCATAGGCCGAGTCAAAAGCAATCTGTTCAATTTAGATCTCACAACGTTTCAGTAGCGGGCGGGCTTCGTGTGGCGATCACAAAAAAGCTCTGACAATCCAGTGGGTCTGCAGGCAGAAGATCGGACGCTTCACGATCTGAACCAAAGTTTTGACGCACGGGGCGCGCGATAGTACATCGACAAAGCCGTATTTCGATGACCTTGCCAGACCACATATCCCACAGGTTGTGCTTCCCGAGAGAATGCAATGGTCGCCTCCCGCGCCACCGAGGTCTCGCCGCTCGCCGTCAAGGAAGACACCGACATAGCCGGCGTCGCGCAGGCGCCGACTGCAGGCCGCGACCCACGGCAGCAGCACGAGCAGCGAGGCCAATTGAAGCGGCAGCGGGCCGGCTACCTCGGCGAGCAGGTCGGCGAAGGCCAGCACCATCAACCCAGCGAGGGCGAACCACCAAAGCTCCGTGCGCGAAGTGATGCGCGTGAATTCCAGCCCGCGCAACGCGCCCTCGCGCATTGCCTAAGGGCCGACTGGCTGGGTTTGGGTCGACCAGCAGCAGGCTATCGGCCGACACCTCAAAGACTGCTGCCAGCGCACGCAAGGATTCCGTCGAAACTGTTGAACCTCCTTCGAGCCGCTGAATGGTTCGCAGGTTCAAGCCGCTATGGTCGGCCAACTGATCCTGCGACCAGTGACGCGCAGCGCGGAGATCGCGAAGGCGGTTGCTGTTGATATGCATGGATACTCACTGGCAATCGGTCCCTGGTTCCCGCCATCGTCCTGCCGCACCTTTGCCATCCGTGACGACAAAGGCCCGACTCGAGCACGACAGTAAGACGACCACACGAAGTCGGGGCTGGTTTTGACGCGGGCCGCAAGCCAGTTGTCTGCCACATTGCGGGAGTGCTGCACCGCGACGCTCTGGGGCATGGAGTGAATGGTTGATCGTCCGCTGAAGATCGTCTGAGTTCGACCCGTTTCGGCCAGTCCGCAAGAGCTTAACGCGCTCCATTTGTCCCAAGCGTGGTACTACTTCGTTAAGCGATACGACGGATGGGCGAAAGGCAGTAGGGTCGCCGCACAAAACGCCGGTCACATTTCTCTCGCCGTTTCGTGTTTACGGGCAACCTCACTCTGGTCTTCATCATGCCTGCGCTCGCCCATGCCTCAATCGACGGATTCGATTCTGACTTCCATGCCGCCCGCCGTGGCGACCGTGGCGCCTTCGAGCGCTTAGTACAGGCGACCCAGCGCATGGTTTCCACGGTCGCCCTTGCGATCACCCGCGACCTGCAATCGAGCGAGGACATCGCGCAGGAGACTTACCTGAAGGCATGGCAGCGTCTGGGCTCGATGCAGCATCCAGACAGTTTCCTGCCGTGGCTGCGTCACGTGGCGCGCAATCACGCGATCGACCAAGTTCGCCGTCGCCGCTACCAAGTCCGGCCGATGTTGGACCCGGATGACCTCGGATCCATGACCGATGACCACGACCCTGGCCCAGCGGAATCGCTGCAACGTGCCGAGCAGCATCGGCTGCTGCTGCAGGCGCTGGAGCAAATTCCAGACCAGAGCCGTGATGCCCTGCTGCTGTTCTATCGCGAGGGCCAGAGTAGCCGGCAGGTGGCGCTACTACTTGGCATTAGCGACGCTGCGGTGCGCAAGCGCTTGCAGCGGGCGCGCTCATCGCTAGATGACCAGCTCGCGGCGGCACTCGGGAAGACCGCCCGTGACAGCGCGCCCGGTGCGGCGTTTACAGCGGGAGTGATTTCCACGCTGTCCGCCGCGGGCGCGCCGGGAATTACCCACGCAGCCTCCGCCGGCAGTGCATCGCTGGCCTCTAAGTGGCTTTTGGGTGCCGTAGGAAGCGCCATGGCCGCGATAGCTGTGGTGATGCTTCCGGTCCTGTGGGAAGTCCGCCGCTTCGTCCGCGATGCGCGCAGCCCGGCCGAGCGACACGCCCTGCGACGACATGGACTGGTCTATGCGTCTGTGATGGCCGCCTATGTGGGCATGCTGGTCTGGTCAAAGCATGGCGACTGGTCGTTCGGCAGAACGTTGGGCGCGTCAGCGGCGTTTGCCGCCGTCATCGTCGTGCTTGGAATCCGCCGCCACCGCATACATCGCAGACACCGCCCGCAGGATTGATCAGCAGTTCATCAGCCCCTAACTGCTAGGAGCCAATTGCCATGTTCGCGATGCTAATGGGACTGACGTCCGCCACTTGCACAGAGGTGAGTACCATGCTCGACCAGCCTGACACGGTGATCATCGACGTCAATGCACGTGATCGCTGGGAGCGGGCCCACGTGCCCGGCGCCGTCCACCTCGACCACGCGACGCTGTGCAAAAAGGATCTCCCACTTAGAAGACAGACCCGCCTGGTGTTCTATTGTTCCGGCCCGATGTGCAGAAAGGCTCCACTTGCCGCCCGCCGCGCGAAGGCACTGGGGTATCCGAACGTACGTGTGATGGTGGCCGGTATCGCCGGCTGGCTCGATGCACGCTTGCCGACCGAGCATGCCTAGCTCGCCAAGAGGCTGCTCCTGGCCGGCGTCGGCCTACGCCCAGTTAGCCAACAACAAGGGAGCCTTGATGCGTTGATAGTGCCGCGTATTGTTGGTCACCAGTACAGCACCGATAGATAACGCCTGCGCGGCGATCATCATGTCCATCTCACCAATCGGCTGACCTGTGCTAATCAGCTGGAAGCGGATCTCGGCGTACCAGTCGGCCGCATCGGCGTCCCACGGCAGGGTGTGGACGATCTTGAGAAACTGCTGCACCGCCAAGTGCAAGCGGTGTTCCGGCGGAAGCCGCTTAAGCCCATACAGCAGCTCAGCCCGCGTCATCACCGAGATACAGACCCGCTCCGGTATCAACGTGGTGAGTTTGGCCTCGATGCCGGGGCATTTTCCTTTGATCAGGTAGCTGACCGTATCGGTGTCAAGCAGGTGCAACGTCACGGGCTTGCTTTCACGTGTACCTCATCGTCAAAGAGCCCCTGCTCGCGTGGAGCGACGTTCAATGGCCGCTCTGAAAGAAAGTCGGACGGAACCTCGGCGGAACGTACGAGCGCGAAGAAGTTATCCCACGCACGCGCACCGGGCCGATGGGAGAGCACGACATCCCCTGTCGCCTCGTCGCGGGTGACGTACACCTCATCGCCGGAGAAGCGAAATTCCGCCGGCAGGCGGACCGCCTGGCTGGCACCGTTCTTGAAGAGTTTGGCAATGCGGGTCTCGGCCATGGCGGGGGGGGGGCTCTGTAGCGGTAGACGCGCTTAGTATATATCAACGCATATGCTATAAATACTCTCTGTCGAACGACGACACCTCGCCAGAAGCGGAGCTCGCGAATTCAGCATCGTCGCCAGCCAATCGCCGCTCTGCGGCGCTGATAACATTCAGTCGACGAACGTCTCTTGATGGCCGATGGTCGCCACCCGACCGAGGCTGTGTGAAAACTCGCGGCTAGGTCTGCCGGGTTCAATTTTCGCCAAGAAGCGCTCCGGTACGTCGATTCTGAGTCTGCTGGACTATCAGAGTTGCTCGAAAGCGCACCTACGGCGCACAGGTCACCAGCAGCAGAGAGGTTTTCACACAGCCTCGGCCGAACTGAGACCTTGAGGTCCGTAGGGCGCAGCAACCAAAGGGCATTGCGCCGTTTTCCTTCTCAGTCATCGAGGAGTTGGAAAACGAGGCGGAGACACCAAAGCGGCGAGCTGATTTGACCGGTGTCAATCGTTCCTAAAGGCAAAGCGCCGGCGCGTTGCGACTGGCCGGTAAACGCTGAGGCGTCGATACTAGACTTGAATTTTTTGCGCTAACGATGCACGCCCGTCTTGCTCTTCCGTGCTCGGGCAGATAATCCGGCAGACCTCGCTATCGTTCACGGACCGCCGAGAAGAATCCGCAATGCCCATTCCGCTCCTTCCCGCCCTACAGACCATCGCATACGTGCGTTCGCCGTACGCCCATCGCATCGATGCGCCGCATCAGCCTACGGTTATTGAGGGCACTGAAACGGGGGCCGTTGCTGAGGCCGTGATCGAATTCGCGGCTGACTTTCCGGCGGCCGCATTTCGTGATCTGCAAGGCTTCGAGCGTATTTGGCTGATCTTCGCGTTTCATCGGAGTCAAGGCTGGAAGGCCGAAGTAAAACCGCCACGTGGCGGCGGCAAGCGCAGCGTGCTGGCGACGCGATCGCCGCATCGACCGAATGCGATTGGGCTGTCGGCGGTGGAGCTGCTCGGGGTTTATGGCCATGCGCTGCGCGTGCGCGGTCTCGATTTGCTCGATGGCACACCGATCCTCGATATCAAACCCTACGTGCCCTACGCCGACGCGTTTCCCGGCTCTCGCGCCGGCTGGATCGACAGTATCGATGCCGCTCAGGGCCAGCACTCTGCTCCCGGTCCACGCCGCGCGCGAAGCAAGCGTCCGAGCAGCGAGGGTGATAGTTAAGCCGCAATAGCACGCAATCCAAGCATCACGCAGCTGGGCTACTCACGCTTCTGCCACTCCATGATCAAAAAATTTGGCACGCGCCGATAGCGCTTAGCTTTCGGATCACCTTGCTCGATAGGCTCAGGTTCGGCGAAGTGGCGCAGCTCGAAGCCAGTCTCCAGCAGCGCCGTCATATAGCTCTGCAAGGGGCGATGCCAGTTGCTGATCCGAATGCCTTTCCACGCGACCCACTGCGCGCGCTCGTCCATGTAGTGATCGATACTGAAGCGACGCGCGCCGAACAGCGTGTGCCGCCAGCCGACCGGGTCCGCTGCGCTGTGAAAGCTTTGCCGATTGGCAATCAGAAATGTGCCGCCGGGCCGCAGCACGCGATGCGCTTCTGCTATGGCGCGGCGAAAGTCGGTGATGTCGATCAGCGACAAGTAGGCAACGGCTAGATCAACGTGCCGATCTTCCAGCTCCAGTGATTCCGCACTGCCAACACGGTAGTCGCCGTGCGCGTCGAGGACACGCGCCTGCGCAATCAAGGCGCGGGTCGGATCAATGCCAATTGTGGCTATGCCGCGCGTCTGCATCATTCGGCAGAAGCGGCCTTCACCGCAGCCGATGTCGAGTGCGTTCGCAAAATCGCGATGGGTGTCGCGGGCCAGCATCGGTGCGTCGAGCACGTAGCGGCGTCCCCAGTCGCCATCGCTGCCCATGCTGTCGATCCAGGCTTGCGCCGATTCGTCCCAGCCCTGCGTCATCACGTTGACCTCGTGCAATGAGGGCGACGTTGTAGCGCAAAAGTGCTGCGAGCGGGGCCTTGATGCACTCAACGGTCGGCGCACGTGCGAGCGACCGTTGAGCGGGCAGAGATCAGTAGCGAGCATGATCAGCGACAGCTTGGTTCAGCGACCGCTTGGCTTAGCGGCAGCGCCCATATCGATCCGGTGACGCGCCCGGGCCACCCTTCCGACCCGGCGGGTTCTCCCAGTTAGTGCCCGGGCCACCGCGCGGCCCTGGCGGGTTGTTGTCTAGATCGGCCCAGCAGCCAGCGCGACCATTCCACAGACCGTAGTTCGGATGCCAGTAGCCTTAGGCCTTGCTGAAGTAGTAGCCGTTTGTGCTGCGATTGAAGCGGTAGCGCTTTCCGCTGTGGTTCCAGCTGCGGTAGTCGGGGGATGCACCGGGACCGCCACGCCATCCCGGAGGATTTTCCCAGTTGGTACCGGGGCCACCACGTCGACCGGGTGGGTTGTCGTCGCGATCGTAGTGGCGATCAGACGCGTAATGTCTGACCTGATCATGATGGCGATCGTGATCGCGCGGTGCCGCCTGCGATGCAGCGCTGAAGGTGATGCATGCCGCTATTAGCGCGACTGGAAGTGCGGGCAATGTCTTCATCGTGAACTCCTGGATGCGATGTGATGCGTGCTGATCACATAGGCTTCAACGCGATGAGGCAGCGCCTGTTGACGATGCTCGCGCCCTCGGCGGAAGTTCGGCAGGGCTTCGCTCAGGAAGGTGAATTTCACGTCAAGAAAGAAAGGTGCCTACGCACATTGGGCGCGCTGCTGACCTAGTCCACCACCCGAACCTAGCTGATGCAAACAGCGCGCGCGGAAATCGCTGCTTGGGGCTAATCGCCTAAGCCGCTGCCCCACCGCTGCCGGCGCCAATCGCTTAGCTTTTCCGCATCCAAGAACGTCCACGCGATAAAGCGGCTCCGCTTGTTGCCCTGCGCCATCGCGATCTCGCGCACATCACGCGCGCCGATTTTCTGCAGCTGCTTGCGCAGCGGCGGCAGATGTTCGGACTTTGCGACCAGGCTAGTGAACCAGCAGATCGCAGCGCCAATGCGGCTGCTTTCGTCGACCATGCGGCGCAGAAACGAGGCCTCGCCGCCGGTGCACCAGAGCTCATTCGGCTGCCCGCCGAAATTGAGTTCGGCGGCGTTCCGCTGAGGTGACGTAGAGGGCTTTCCGAGGTTGCGCCACTTGCGCTGGCTGCCTCGCGCCGCCTCGTCGGCAGAGGCGTGGAAAGGGGGATTGCACAGCGTGATGTCGAAGCATTCGTCGGGTCGCACGACGCCGGCAAAGATCTTGCCGCGCTGCGTCTGCAGGCGCAGCTCGATCGCGCTGTCGAGACCCGGATTGCCGTCAAGATTGCGTTGCGCGATGGCTAGCGCGTCGGCATCGATATCCGTGCCGACGAACTGCCAGCCGTACTCCGCATTGCCTATGAGCGGATAGATGACGTTGGCACCGACGCCGACGTCTAGCGCTCGCAGCGGCGCGCCGCGCGGGATGACGCCTGCGTTGCTGCTGGCCAAGAGGTCAGCTAGGCCATGCACGTAGTCGGCGCGGCCCGGCACCGGCGGGCATAGGTAGCCGGCGGGAATCTGCCAATCGCTAACGCCGTACTGCAGGCGCAGCAGCGCCGCGTTCAATGCGCGCACCGCTGCCGGCTGGCTGAAGTCGATACTGCGCTCGCCAGCCGGCGTGCGAATGATGTGAGTCGCGAGGGCCGGCGACTGCGCGATCAGCGCATCCAGATCGTAGTGACCTTGATGGCGATTGCGCAGATGCAGCCCTAGCTTTGCCGTCGTTTTGCCCGCTGCTTTCGAGGCAGACGTACGGGCGGCGGGTCGATGCTTCATTGGTGGCACGCGCCTGCGGTTACCATGAGTGATTATCGCGTAGGTGCTTATCGCGGAGCGGAGTGTTCAAGCCTGCATGGCTGCGGGTCAATTGAACAGCCGTGGCCGCTCAAGCTCTCTCTCTTCTGCGCATCGCGCATGCCCAACCAGCAGGTCTTCATGATCAACAACGACATTCTCCGCAGCGTTCGCTACATGCTCGATTTGAGCGATCAGAAAGTGGTCGATATCACGCAGCTGTCCGATCCTACATTCGCCCTCGAAAAGGACGCTGTTCGTCGGCTTACCAGCAAGGAGGGCGACGAGGACTTCGTCGAATGCGGCACGCCGGTACTCGCGCATTTTCTCGATGGCCTCGTGGTGTTCCTACGCGGTCGTGACGACTCGCGGCCGGCGCGACCGGTTGAAAAGCATGTCACCAACAACGTCGTGTTGAAGAAGCTTCGCGTCGCCTTTGAGCTGAAAGACGTGGACATGCACGCGATCTTTGAGGAAGCCGGTTTTCCGGTATCCAAGCCCGAGCTCAGCGCGTTCTTCCGCGATCGCAGCCACAAACATTTTCGCCTGTGCGGCGATCAGCTGCTGCGCAATTTTCTGCGCGGGTTGACCCTGCGGGTGCGGCCAGCAGCGGCGTAGTGGAGGGCTTAGTTCTTGCCCTTGGCTAGCGGCAGATCGGCCTGTTGCCAAGCGCCGACACCGCCATCGAGCACGTACACCTGCTTGAAGCCTGCCTTGACTAGTTTTTTGGCCGCTTGATCTGACTGCTGCCCGCTGCGGCACACCACAGCAACCGGCATTTCCTTGACCTTGGCGAGCACCTTGTTCTCAGGATCAAACTGGCTGAGCGCAACGTGCTTGGAGCCAACGATGTGGCCTTTCTCGAAATCGTTGATGGGGCTGACGTCCACCACCAGTGCATCGTCGCGGTTGATCAAGCGCGTGAGTTCGGCCGGCGAGACACCTTTGTAGCCACGCGTGAAGCGGGTGACCTCATTGGCAATTAGCGCTACGCCAATGCCGACGAAGGCAAGGCTGAGAATCGGGTGATTGCCGATGAACTGGGAGATTTGTGCGAAATCCAAGGGTGACGATTCCTGATGATGGGTTGGATCAGTGTGGCGTTGGGAGGGCTTTGGCCCGCCTTGGTGTGCGCCGCAATGATCGTGTTCGAGCTGGGTTTAGTCAGTCGGTCGGCTGATGCCGCGATTGGTGCGTCAAGACGCACCCTACATATCGCGAATCATTCGCCCAGCGCTTCGCGGACAAACTCCGGCAGCACCATCGCCGAGCGGTGAATGTCGGCGCTGTAGTAGCGGGTAGCGAAGGGTTTGCTCTGCGCGCCGCGCTCGCGAAATCCCGAGAGGTCCGCGCCTTTGCGCGCCATGGTGCAGCTCCACCATCCGGTCGGGTAGCAGGGCTGCGGAAAGCCTATCGTGCGCACTGCGCCGAAGCCGGCTGCGCGCATGTGCTGCCGCATCGCGCGAATCAGCGACAGGTGCACCAGCGGTGATTCTGACTGCTGCACCAAGATGCCGCCCGGGCGCAGCGCGCGCAGACAGCTCTGATAAAACGCTTCGTTGAATAAACCCTCGGCTGGACCAACCGGATCGGTCGAATCGACGATGATCACGTCCAAACTGTCGTGCGTGGCATTGCGCATGAAGGCGATGCCATCGTCGAACAGCAGCTGCGCGCGCGGGTCGCCGTTGGACTCACAAAGTTCTGGGAAGTACTGCTCCGCCAAACGGGTGACGCGCTCGTCGATGTCGACCTGCACCGCCGACTCAACCTCGCGATGGCGCAGCACTTCACGCAGCGTGCCGCAGTCGCCGCCGCCAATAATCACCACGCGCTTGGGGTTGCTGTGAGTGAACAGCGCCGGATGCGACATCATCTCGTGATAGAGAAAATTGTCGCGGCTGGTCAGCATGATGGCGCCGTCGATCACCATCAGCTTGCCCCAGTCGGTGGTGTCCCATATTTCCAGCTTCTGGAAGGCCGACTGCTCTTCATGCAGCTTCGCCGTGACCCGAAAACCCACCGCTGAACCCGAGAGTTCGAAGTTTTCGTGATACCAGGTCGGAGTGGCTGACATGCGGTGATTCCGGGGCAACAGGGGCGGCGATTGTACCGGATCGCCGATGTCACTTCCGGCCGTGAACGCGGGGTTGCCATTGCTCACCGCTACACTGTGCGCCCTACAACCCATCTTGGACCTCGCGAATGAGCGATTGGGACATCGACCGCGCCCGCCAAACCTACTCGATCCCGCACTGGGGCGAGGGCTATTTCGACGTGGATTCCGCTGGCCGAATGCTGGTCAAGCCGTCGCGCGCGTCCGGCCCGTCTTTGGTGCTGCCCGAAGTGGTTGATTCGGCGCTCGCACAGGGCATGAAGCTGCCGCTGCTGCTGCGCTTTTCCGACATTCTGAGTGACCGTCTAAAGCGCCTACAGGACGCGTTCGCGCAGGCCATGAAGGATGCTGACTATCCCGGCGGCTACACCGCGATCTACCCGATCAAGGTCAATCAGCACCTCGGGGTGGCCGGTGAGCTCGCCAAACAGAGCGATGCGGAAGGGTTTGGGCTTGAGGCAGGCTCCAAACCTGAACTGATGGCGGTGCTGGCGCTGTCGCGTCCCGGTGCCGTCGTGATCTGCAATGGCTACAAGGATCGCGAATACGTGCGCCTGGCTTTGATCGGTCGTCGATTGGGCCTTCGCACCTATATCGTCATCGAAAAAGCCTCTGAACTCGCTGCCGTGGTCGAGGAGGCGCGTGCGCTGGGTGTGCGGCCGGGCTTAGGCGTGCGGATGCGGCTGGCGTCCTTGGGGGCGGGCAAGTGGCAGAACTCGGGGGGCGACAAGGCCAAGTTTGGCCTCTCACCGCGCCAGCTGTTGGATCTGATCGAGCAGCTGCGCGTGCACGGCATGACCGACTGTCTGGAGCTGCTGCACTTCCACATGGGCTCGCAGATATCCAACGTGCGTGACTTCGCCGCCGGTATGCGCGAAGCGACGCGCTATCTGGTTGAAGTTAGCCGCTTGGGCTGTCCGATCCGCTATATGGACGTCGGTGGCGGTTTGGGCGTGGATTACGAGGGCACGCGCTCGCGCAGCGCCTGCTCGATCAACTACGGACTCTCGCAATATGCGGCGACGATTGTGGGTCCACTCGCCGAAGCCTGTGCCGAACACGGTCTGACGCCGCCGCGTCTGCTGACCGAGTCCGGTCGCGCGATGACCGCGCACCACGCGGTGCTGATCGCCAACGTGTCCGAAGTTGAGCAAGCGCCCGCGGGCGCACTGTCGGCTGAAACCGACGATGAAGCCAGCCCTATTCGGCACCTGCGCGAGATCCATGCAGCGCTCGATCAGCGACCGGCCGTCGAACTGTTTCACGAGGCTCAGCATTTCCTCGCCGAAGGCCAAGCGATGTATGCGCTGGGTCAGCTTGATCTGGCGCAGCGGGCGGCCGTCGATGATCTGTTCTATGCGATCGCCCACGGCGTACGCGAGCGTCTCACCGCGGCGGAGAAAAATCATCGCAACACGCTGGATGAGTTGAACGAGCGCTTGGTCGACAAGTACTTCGTCAACTTCTCGGTGTTTGAATCGGTGCCCGACGTGTGGGCGATCGATCAGGTGTTTCCTATAGCGCCGATTGCGCGCTTGAACGAGCGGCCGACGCGGCGCGGCATCATTGCCGACCTCACCTGCGACTCCGACGGTCAAATCGAAACCTATGTCGATCAGGGCGAACTCGACAGCGCGCTGCCGCTGCACACGCCGAATCCGGGCGAGAGCTATCGCATCGGCTTCTTCATGGTCGGCGCGTATCAGGACACGCTGGGCGATATTCACAATTTGTTCGGCGACACCGACGCGCTCAACGTGCGCATCGACGGTGACGGCTATCGACTCGAGCCGTCGCGACGCGGCGACACCGCCGACGTGATGCTCGACTACG
Source organism: Lysobacterales bacterium (assembly GCA_038257785.1). Taxonomy (GTDB): domain Bacteria; phylum Pseudomonadota; class Gammaproteobacteria; order Xanthomonadales; family Xanthomonadaceae; genus JANNWF01. Next base: position 1,245 of record JBBSIY010000046.1, on the reverse strand, counting down.
TCGGCTACGACCTCGCCAAGCTGCGCCACACCTATCAGTCGATGATCGACGCCGCAAAATTGCCGGCCGACGAAGCGCTGCGACTGGCAGCCGCGTTGGAGGCCGGTTTGACCAGCTACACGTATCTCGCCGACGAGTCGCAGGCGTGAGCGCAGTGAAGGTTGGATTCATCGGGCTCGGCGCGATGGGCGAACCGATGGCGCGGCATCTGCATGCGCATGGGCTGCTGTCGGTGGTCGGCAATCGCACTCACGCCAAGGCGCAGTCGGTGGCGCAATCCTTGGGCGTGAGCGCCGCCTCAACGGCCGCTGACTATGCAGAGTGCGAGCTAGTGATGCTGTGCGTCAGCGCCGATGCGGACGTGCTGGAGAATATTGAGGCCTTGGCGCTGTGTCTGACATCAGGCAGCGTGGTGGTCGATCATTCCACCGTGTCGCGTGGCACCGCCATCCAGGCCGCCGAACTGCTCGCCCCGCGCGGAATTGGATTTATCGACGCGCCCGTTTCTGGCGGTGTTGAAGGCGCGCGCAACGGCAAACTGTCGGTCATGGCGGGCGGCAGCGATGCCCACCTCGAACGCGCGCGCCCCGCGCTTGATGCCTACGCCGCACGCATCACGCTGATGGGGGACGTCGGCGCAGGGCAGTCCACCAAAGCCGTGAATCAGGTGCTCGTGGCCGGCATCAATCAAGCCGTCGCCGAAGGCCTGGCCTTGGCTGAAGCATTGGGTCTCGATGGCGAGCGCCTGCTGCCGACGCTAGGCGCGGGGGCCGCCGCCAATTGGTTTCTCGATAAGCGCGGCGCGACCATGCTGGCCAGCAACTTCACTCCCGGTTTTAAGTGCGCGCATCTGCTGAAGGATTTACGCATCGTCGACGCGATGGCCACCGCAGCGGGGGTGGCGCACCCGACGGTGTTGCAGTGCTTGATGGATTATTCCGAGCTGGTTGAGGCTGGGCGTGGTGACGAGGACACGTCGGCGTTGATTACGCTTAAGCGGGCGGGTTGACGATTTGCTTTTTGCTCGTCTGCGTCGCTAGCGGCGAGCTTTCATTTTAATCATTCGTCATGGCGAGATTTCTGATTCGGTGCAAGGTGTCGGCCGTGCCTTGAGACATTAGGTCTCCGAATCGTCATTGCGAGGCCGGCTTTATCGGCCGTGGCAATCCAGCTTTCGCCTTCCCGGCATGTAGTAAGGTTTTTCGCAGGTTTTCGTTGGCCTCAGCGGCCACCGAGTCACTTTAT
>JBBSIY010000045.1:0-14398 GCA_038257785.1 Lysobacterales bacterium | reverse complement strand
TCGGCTCGCTCGGCGTGCTCAATGGCTAGGACCCTCGGCAGGTCCGCAACCTGCGGCGAGCGTCACTCAAAGCCGTTTGCGAAAATAGCGTCCGGCCGCGTCGCTGCAGTGCCCCAGCGCGCAAAATTACTTGATACCTGATCCCCTGCGGTAGTGAAAATGCCCCCGACATAAGGTCCGACGTTTGCGCCGCTGACGAACTGCGCGATCGCTCGAACTGGCCCATTGAGGCCGCTACCGCTGCCATATGTTTCCCAGCTGTTGCCGCTCCAGCGCGCGATCCGATTGGCCGGCAGGCCGCCAGCCTCGGTGAAGCTTCCGCCAACAATTACTTCGCTGCCCGAACCGGCAGAAAGCGCTAGGACCTCATTATTGGGGGCGTCGTCGGTTCCGTTCCCCAACGCGAACCACGTGCTGCCGTTCCAGCGCGCGATACGACGTGTCGCCGCGCCGCCGGCTTCCGTAAAGCGCCCGCCAACGAACACGTCGCCGGAGGAAACCGTCAGCGCAAAAACGGTGTTGTTGACGCCATTGGCAGCACCGGTCCCGAGGGGAAACCAGGTGCCGTTCCAGCGGGCGACGCGATTGGCCGTAATCCCACCGGCCAGTGTAAAGCTGCCGCCTACGTAAACATCGTTCCCCAGTGTTGCCATGGCATTGACGGCACCGACGCCAGGGATGCCCGAGCCCAATGCCAACCAACTGCTGCCATTCCACCGCGCGATGCCATTGGCAGAGACACCGCCTGCGGCGGTGAATGCGCCAGCGGCGTACACGGTGGCAAAAGAGACGGCCAAGGCGCGGACTGCGCCACCCGTGCCGTTGGCTGCCCCTGTCCCTAGGGTCAACCAATCGCGTCCATTCCAACGCGCGACGTGGTTCGCCGAAACCCCGCCGGCATCACTAAATTTGCCGCCGACAATCAGTTCGTCACCCAAAACGGCCAGCGCAAAAACTTCGTCATTCACGCCATTGGCAGGGCCCATGCCCAGCGATTCCCAGCTGTTGCCGTCCCAGCGCGCGACGTTGTTGGCCGCCACGCCGCCCACCTGCGTAAAGCGTCCTCCGATAAATATATCGCCGCCGAGCGCCACCATGGCATGCACGTCACCGTTTACGCCGTTGCCGCTGCCGACACCCATCGACGTCCATGCGCGTCCATCCCAGCGGGCCACGCTATTGGCGATTACGCCCCCGGCCTGATTAAAGTTGCCGCCCGCATACAAGTTGCCGCCGAAATAACTCAGGGCATCGACCCGACTATTGACGCCGCTGCCGTCGGCATCGCTCAAGGCTGCCCAACGAACACCGTTCCAGTGCGCGATGTTAGTTGCCGACACCCCGCCAGCAAAGTCGAACGCACCGCCAACGTACACATCGCTGCCATCTACCGCGATGGCATACGCCTGGCCGCTTACGCCATTGCTAGTGCCGGCTCCCGTTCCTGTTCCCGAACCGAGAGAGGACCAAACGCCGCCGCTGAAGCGCGCCACGCGGTTGGCGAACACCGCGCCGGCTTCGGTAAAACTACCCACGGCATACACAGTGCTGCCCGACACCGCGATATCGAGCACGTTAGCGTTAAGTCCGTTGCCGGAGCCGCTGCCAAGTGCGGCCCAGCTGGCACCATTCCAGCTGGCTATGCGATTCGCCGCGACGCCGCCCGCTTCGCTAAACTGCCCACCCACGTACAACGTGCTGCCTGACGCTTCCAAAGTGATGACGAAGTTGTCGAGGCCATTGGCGCTCCCAGCACCCAAGGCGAACCAGCTGGTGCGATTCCAACGCGCAATGCGATTCGCAGCGATGCCACCAGCCTGGGTAAAGCCGCCACCGGCAAATAGCTCGCCTTGGATCACCGCCAGCGCTAAAACTACGCCACCGGTGCCGTTGCCGCTGCCGGAGCCCAACGACGCCCAATTGTTGCCGTTCCAGCGCGCAACATTGTTGGCGGGCACGGTGCCTGCTTGGGAAAACTCGCCGGCCGCGATCAGGTCACCGTCGTACTCCGCTAGGTCATAAACCGTTCTGTTTACCCCGTTGCTGCTGCCGCTGCCGAGACTGGCCCACGTGTTGCTGCTGGGGCTGTAGCGCGCGATGTTGTTGGCCGCGACATCCGCACACGCGGAAAACGCGCCAGCGACGATGATGCTGCCATCGCTGCGTCGCAGGATTTTATTGATCTGCCCGTTGCAGCCGTTTCTTACGCCGCCGAACGCCACCCACGCGCCCGAGATGCTGCCCTCCAGTTGTTCTGCAGCCTTGTCCGAAGCCCACACGTCTTTCGTTTTCCTTGCACTCATCGATGCAGCACTCATCGATGCAGCATTGACGGACGAAGGGTCGTGCACAAAGCGCGGTGTTTCATCGGACCCGAGGGTCATGCGATAGCCTGCAGAATCTAAGCTGCCCGTGAAGTTCTCCGGCAGCTGCAGCTCGCCGCTGCCGTCCAAAAGCTCGCTGACCGAGCGGCCACCTTGGTTTGCGCTTGCCAGAGCGGCGCATGCGCAGAGGCTGAGCAGAACCGACAAGCGCCACGCGACCGACCAAGGTGAGGGGCTGCGCAGCCAAGATTTTCCGGAACGTGCGGACATAGCGGTCAGCCTGAAAAGTGAACTGACTTGCTATACGCAATTTTGAGGCGGCAACGCGTCATGCGCTGTATGTAGCAGTGCCCATCAAGCGGGCAATGACGCGTTTGGACTGCGCTTTTGCGTATTGCAGCAGAGACAGCCCACCTGGGCCTCTGTTGCCATTCGTCTTAGGAGCCGTCGATGCCCAATTGCCCCCGACCAACTGCCGCTGCGCTGGCGGCAATTTGCCTGCTGTTCGCCGGTCAGACGCTCGCTGTCGACTACTGCGTCGGTACGATTCCCGAGCTGCGGCAAGCGCTAAATGATGCGGAGGCCGATGGCCTAGACAGCGTCGTGCGCATGCGTGCCGGCGTGTACACCATTAGCGCGGACGTTGAGTACGACACGCGGCCGTCGGAGTTCTTCCTTAATCCCGGAGCGGTTTCATTGCGGGGCGGATACAACCTCGACTGCAGCGCCGAAACCGGCAAGTCGGAAATTACATCCAGCAACGACAGTGATGTAATTCTGAGTTCTACGAGTGGATCAATCGACGTGCGCAGCCTGAGTTTTATCGGCGCAGATCTATTCCTTGACGACGAACGGGCAGGGGAATGCGGCACGGTCCGCACCTTCGCGCTTGATCGAGTGTTCGTGAGCAACGCTCTCGTCAACCTCACTGCAGAATGCAACAAAGTCTATGTCAGCAACAGCCTGTTCAACACAGGCGTACCGAGGTTCGGCAACTACGATGAACTCTCATTGCGCCTTGATTTTGACAATCCACTTGTAGTGGGGGCACACGAAGCGACGCTGGTCAATGTGACGATTCGAAACGGTACCTTGGGAACCAGCCAAAACAGACCAGCACGTGTCGCTATTTACAACAGTATTTTTGAGAATGACGCAGCAAGTGGCGAGATCCTAAATTTCGGATGCGAGCTGCGGATTTTCAACAGCCGATACGTTTTTCTGGAAAATGTTGGTGACGGCTCGTTAGTGCTGTCTGCCAATAACACCACCGCCAATCCCAGCCTAAATGCCGCTTCCGTACCCAATGCGGGCTCGCCGGTGATTGATGCGGGCCTGACCAGCGTACCTGGCGGCTTGGGGCCCGAAGATGTTTACCGCCAAGATCGGGTCAAAGGAGCGCGAGTCGATATGGGTGCGGCGGAAAGTCCGTTTGATTTGAACGGGATTTAAACGGTCACCAGCACCAATGCCGAGGGCGTCGGCTCGCTGGCGACTGCAATCAACAACGCCAATACCGACCCGGCCGACAACACCATTCGCTTCAATATTCCCGGTAGCTGCCCGCAGCGTATCTCGGTGCCCACGACGCTCAGTGTGAGCGATCAGCTGTTTATCAATGGCTACAGCCAGCCGCAAAGCCTGACAAATTCCTTTGGAAACGATGAGCGCAATCCAGGCTGGAATGGTCGGCCGTGCGTGATTCTGGATGGCATGGACAGCGGCGTCACCGGGATCAGCACCGCCAGCGGATTGGGCAGCGAGTCGCTTGACGTGCGCGGGCTGGCTTTCGAGCGCTTTGCTACCGCCATATCGCTGACTAACGGCAGCGGCAATCGCGTGCGCGGCAGTCAGTTTGGCGGCGAAGTTGGTAGCACTGGCATGGTTTTACGCGGTGGCGCCACGGCCATTCGCATCGAGAGTGCGGGTAATACCGTGGGCGGCACCGGCGGCAATGCAGATGACAATCTGATCGGCTCGTCGCTCAACACAGGCGTGTTGCTGACCGCAACGGCCAATCAAAACGTGATCAGCGGCAACCGCATTGGCGTCGACAAAAACGCGATGGGTGCGCTGGTCAATGGCACCGGCATTCGTATATCCGGCGCGGACAATGAGGTCAGAAGCAATCTGATTGCGCGCAATAGCGGCAGCGGCGTGCAAATCCGCGATGCGACCGCCGTGCGCAATGTCATCGAAGACAATCAGTTTCACAATCAGGGCATTCTTGGCAACGGCAGCTCTGGCGTGGAGCTCAGCCTGTCGGCACGCGATAACGACATTAGCGGCAATACGTTTATCGGCAACCTTAGCGCAGGCGTCCGGGTCGCCTCCTCCGCGCTTGACCTCAATCGCATCAGCGGCAATACCTTTAGCGGCAACGGGCTAGCCATTCATCTGGGTGCTGCTGGCGTTAGCCCGAACAATCCTGATAACGGCCTCTGTCTAGCTGGCGGCTGTGCGGCAAATAATGGGCAAAACTTCCCAGAGCTTGTCTCGGCTCTGCACAGCGCATCCGCCAGCCCATCGAACACGCTGATCACCGGCACTCTGCGCACGGTGGTTTCCACGCTGCCGTATCGGGTTGAGTACTACGTCTCGCCCGCCTGCCACGTCTTGCGGCACGGCGAGGGCGCGCGCCAGATCGGGTCGCGTTCAATCACGGTGAGCACGGAAGCCGGATCGGCCTGCACGGGCGCGCCTTTCGAGTGCACCGTCGATGCCAGCTTGAGCGTCAGCGGCCAAGTGCAGCCAGGTGAGTTCATCTCCGCAATCACTATTGCCAACAACGGCAACACCTCGGAGTTTTCTGGCTGTGTCGAAGTCAGGGTGCCGCCGGTCGTGGCCTCAATCTTTCGCAACGGCTTCGAGTAGCCGCGAGCCGCTCATTCGGCCACCCGCTTTTCGCGGGTCGCTGGCCCTGCAGCTTGCTGCCTGATTACCGTTTGGAGCCACCATGTCCATTAATCAGATAGACCCATCAAAACTACTGACCGGGCCGCGCCGCCTGCCGTCCTCAATTGCCACCGTCCTATTGGGCATTTGCATGCCGGGGCTTGCCCTAGCTGCCGGCGATCTTGGGAACGGTGTCGCGCTGCCTCCAGGCTTAAGCAAAGCGGACTGGCGCGCGATTGAAGCCGCCAACAGCCTCGCCCAGCAAAGCTATTTGAAAGCGTCCAACACCGATGCGGATGACCAGTTCGGCATCAGTATCTCGGTGTCTGGCGATACCGTCGTCGTGGGTGCCAGCGGCGAGGCCAGCAGCGCTACCGGCGTGGGCGGGAACCAATCAAACAATGCGGCGGGCGGCTCTGGCGCGGCGTATGTGTTCGTGCGCACGGGCAGCGGCTGGACCCAGCAGGCTTATTTGAAGGCTTCCAACACCGACGAGAACGACCGCTTTGGCAGCGCCGTTGCGCTATCGGGCGACACGCTGGTGGTCAGCGCACCAGATGAGGACAGTAGCGCCAGCGGCGTCAATGGAAATCAGACTAGCGATGCGGCAACCGACGCCGGCGCAGTCTATGTGTTTGTCCGCAGCGGCAGCAGTTGGACCCAGCAGGCCTATCTCAAGGCCTCCAACACCGATGCTGGCGATGCGTTTGGCTGGTCGGTAGCGGTTGCCGACAACACCGTGTTGGTGGGCGCCTATCTCGAAGACAGCAATGCCATCGGGATCAACGGTAATTCGGCGGACAATTCGCTGTTGCAAGCGGGCGCCGTGTACGCCTTTGTGCGCAGCGGCAACAGCTGGACCCAGCAGGCGTATATCAAGTCCTCGAACGCTGGTACTGCCGACCGCTTCGGCGGCGCCGTGGCGTTAGACGGCGACACCGCTGCCATCGGCGCAGAGCAAGAGCGGAGCACCGCCACCGGAGTCGGCGGCAACCAAGCCAACAATGCCGCGATTGATGCCGGTGCGGCCTATGTATTCGTGCGCAATGCCGGCAGCTGGAGTCAGCAGGCCTACATCAAAGCCTCAAATACTGAGGCCAGAGACCGTTTTGGTCGCACGCTCGCGCTGTCGGGCAATACGCTGGTGGTTGGCGCGCCGCTGGAGGACAGTGCTGCTCTCGGTATCAATGGCAACCAAGCCGATAACAGCGCTGATGAGTCGGGCGCGGCCTACGTCTTCGTTCGCAGCGCCGGCAGCTGGTCTCAGCAGGCCTATCTCAAGGCCTCCAACACCAACGCTAGCGACGGATTTGGATCAGCGCTCTCGCTCGCCGGCGACAAGCTGGTGATCGGCGCGCCCTTCGAGGAAAGCAGCGCTGTCGGCGTCGATGGCAATCAGAGCGACAATAGTGCCTTCGGAGCAGGTGCTGCCTTTGCGTTCGCGCGCAGCAGCTCGACTTGGTCCCAGCAAAGCTACATCAAAGCATCGAACACCGAGGCCAACGATGCCTTTGGCGTCGCGCTTGGTGTCACCGGGGATACCGTTCTGATCACATCCGTCGGCGAGGCCAGCAACGCGACTGGCGTCAACGGCAATCAGACCAACAACGCCGCGGCCTTTGCCGGCGCCGCCTATGGATTTGTAGCGACGGCCACTATTTTTGCCAGTGGGTTTGAGGGCAATTGATAAGACGCAGCGAGCGCGCCGATGAGAAAAAGCGGTTACTGCGCGCCTCACCACCGATTTACGGCGCGCTGGATACTCGGTTGCGACCGGTTTCTTTTGCCTTGTAAAGCGCGCGGTCAGCGGCACGCATCAGCTCGCTCGGGTCGCGACGTTCGGCGTTTAGCGCCGCCAAACCCACGCTGACTGTCATGGTCAGCTGCTCGCCGCCCGGCTTGAAAATGGCGCGTCCAATGGCGTCGCGTACCCGCTCGGCAAACAACGTGGCTTGGTCGATATCCGTATCAGACATGAGCACGGCAAATTCTTCACCGCCGATGCGCGCCAACATGTCCCCGGCACGGACATGGCTGCGGAGGATTTCGGCGAGCTGCTTGAGGACGCCGTCACCTTCCACATGGCCAAATTGGTCATTGACGCGCTTGAAATGATCAACATCAATGATGGCGAGCACGGTATTCGGCTCACGGCGCGAACCGCGCGCCGCTTCGGCGGCCAGCAGATCGCTGAACTGGCGCCGGTTGAACAAACCGGTCAGCGCATCGTGCGTGGCTAGCTGATAAATCTCCTCGTGATAGCCGGCTTCTACGCTGCTGTGACTGATGAATTTTAGGATGATGTCACCCAAGACGATGTGATCACCATCGGCGAGTTCAGCCTGCTCGATGGGGAGTTCGTTCAGCCGAGTGCGATTGGTGGAGCCGAGATCACGGACGAAATACACCTCACCTTGCCGCCGCAGCTCGCAGTGCCGGCGAGAGATGCTGGCATGCGGAATGTGCAAATCACTCTGTGGTGAGCGGCCCACAATGATTGGCTGATCGCCGATATCTGCACGGCTGCCAATGGCCGGGCCGTGAATGACGACAACGCAGGCGCTTCGCGGAGTTCCTAACGAGGGGCCGCGGCTGACAGCGGTGCGCTGGGTAGTGTCGTCGGGGTAGTCGGTCGCCATAGTTTCCGAGTGTAATCGATTGTCCATCGGGGCAAGATGGCAAAACTACGTAGTGCGCAGCCGCAGTGCCTACACGTTGCCCAGCATCAATAGTTCTTCACAAACGCCATGACTACAGCCCCCGAAAACCCAGACGAGCAGCCGACTCAAGCGATTTTGTCGAGTGCGCGCGCCGCGAAGCCTGACGGCGATGACGGCTCGCAGCTGTCGGTCGGCAGGATGATTGGAAGCTATCGCATTCTGGCGCTGCTCGGGGTCGGCGGCATGGGTTCGGTTTACCGCGCAGAACAGCTGGAGCCGGTGCATCGGCTGGTCGCCCTGAAGCTGATGTCAAATCAGCGCGTAGATGCTCGTCATTTGGCCTACTTTGAGGTCGAAAGGCAGGTGTTGGCGCGTATGCAGCACTCCTGCATAGCGCAAATATTCGATGCGGGAACCACGGCAGATGGCGCGCCTTATTTCGTCATGGAGCTCATTGAGGGCGAGGCGATTACGGCATTTAGCGAATCTCGAAATCTTTCGCTGAAGGCCCGCATGGCGCTGCTGGTGCAGGTGTGCGAGGGCGTCCAACACGCACACCACAAGGGCGTTATTCACCGCGATTTGAAGCCCGGCAACATTCTAGTCGCTGAGGTTGATGGTCGGCCGGCGCCCAAAATAATTGACTTTGGTATCGCCACTGCAGCGCAGCGCAGCAGGAACGCGGTGAGTGAGGATATTGCCGGCACGCCGGACTACATGAGCCCGGAGCAATCTCGCGGCGTGCTCGACATCGATGCGCGCAGCGACGTTTACGCACTAGGCGTGCTTATGTATGAGCTGCTGACCGGTCGGCGGCCTGCGGCGGCGACCGGTGTTGAGCCAGTCGTCACCGGTGCGAACACGGCGTTGCGGCCGCCCTCGGAAATTCTCGCATCTGTAGCCACTTCAGATTCAGCTGAACTGGCGACGAAGCGCGGTATGAGCAGCGATGCGTTGCTGAGCGAGCTTAAACGTGATTTGGATTGGGTGGTTCTACGCGCGCTGAAGCATGACCGCGACGAGCGCTTTTCCACGCCCTTAGCGTTGGCAGATGAACTTCGCCGCTGGAATGACGGCTTGCCGCTGCGCTCCGTGCCGACCAGCAAGCGCTATGTCTTGGGCAAACTCGTACGTCGCCATCGGTTGGCCTTGGCGGCCGCCGCTGCGGTCATGCTGTCGTTGCTCGTTGGCACTGGATTACTTGCGCTCGGGCTTCTTGAAGCGCGTCAGCAGCGCCAAGTGGCGGAGCAACGGCAAGGTGAGCTCGAGCGCGTGGCGCGCTTTCAAAGCGCCATGCTGGAAGGGATCGACATTGAGGCAATGGCGGCTTCAATGCAGCGCCTGCAGCGTGAAGGTCTGGGGGCTGCCGGCGACGATGCGCTGTCGATGCTCGACGATTTTGATCGCCTTAGTGCCAACTGGAGTGGTGCCGAGATTGCCCGCCGCCTGGTCGACACGCAGCTGCTGAAAAATGCTGTCGTTGCGGTTAATCGTGATTTCCGCGATCAGCCGTTGCTTGCCGCGGAACTGCTGAATTCGCTGGCCGAGGTGTATATGCGAATCGGCCTTTATGCGGAGTCGGAGGCCGCTAGCCAAACGCTCGTGGAGCTACGCACGCAGCAACTGGGGGCTAACGATCCCCTGACCTTGCATGGTGTTGCGCTACTGGCCAGCGCAGTCAATCGACAGGGTAAGTTCGAGGAGGCGAAGACGCTGCTCGACGAGGCAAGTCGCAATATGAAGTCGCTGGACCCCAATTCCGATGCGGTGGTCGCTATCGAATTAGCTTCTGCTGTCAATCAGGACGATCGCGGCGAGCGGGATGAAACCGTGCGGACACTGAAGGCGCTTCGCGAGCGCTTATTGCCCTTGCGCCCGGCCGACGACCCCGCGCTCAGCAAGGCCACTAATAATTTGGCGATCACCCTCGCGCGGCTCGGGCGGCATCGCGAGGCGCGCCCCCTTTTAGAATCGCTGCTGCCTATCCGCATCAAAAGCCTAGGCGCGGAAAACCCCGACACTTTGTCGACAATGGCGAGTCTTGCGATCGTGCGCAGTATGGATGGCGAAATCGATCAGGCATTGGTCCTGCAGAAGGATCTCCTGTCGATCTATCGAAAGCGCCTGGGTGACCTTCATCCGATGACCCTTAGCGAGGTCAATAATCTTGGCTCGACCCTGCTGCGCCTCAAGCGCTATGACGAGGCGCGTGTCCTGCTGGAGGAGGGGCTTAGCGAGCGTCAGAAGGTGCTAGGAAAGACCCACCCGCAGACGCTGCGGTCGATGAACAATATGGCGACACTGCTCAACCTCACGGGCGATGCCAGCGCCGCGCTGACCTTGCAGCAAGAAGCCGTCAAAGCACGTGAGTCCAGCCTCGGCCGTGAGCATCCCGATACGCTGCGCGCGACCTTGAACATTGCCAGTATGCAGCGCGATCTGGGCAATCTAGATGACGCAGAGCGCACAGCAAATGACGTACTCACGCGCATGCAGGCGACGATGGAGCGCGACAGCGCCGATGTGCTGAGCGCGCTGGGCGCAGTTGCCGACATCGCCGAACGGCGTGGCTCAATCGACGCCGCAACCGCCGCCATGCGCGAGCAATACGAAGGTAGACAGCGCAGTCTCGGTGCGGATGATCCGTTGACCTTGCGTAGCGCCCTAACCTTGTATGAATTGCTCACAGATCACGGACTCGATGCCAGCGCGTTACTCGCGGATGTTCGGGCTTTGGCGAATCTTGATCCCGCAGGGCTGGATGACGGTGCTAAAGAGGATAGGGATGCGGCAATTGCGATTGTCGCGGCGCAGAGAAACTAGCGGGCCGAGTGCGTATCCGAGCCAATCTCTTTGTCGGTCAGGGTTGGCTTGGCGAGCACCGCCTCGCGCCGCGCGATGTAGGCCGTCGACAGAAAAATAATCAACGAGCCGGCTAGTGTCCAACGATCTAGCGACTCCCCAAATAACAGCCAAGCCAACACGGCGACCACCGGCAGCTGCACAAAACTGAGCGGCGTCAACGCCGACGCATCACCGAGCTTGAAGGCGCGGGTCCAGCACATATGCCCAGACGTGCCGAGAAACCCGGCGAGTGCTACCCAGCCCCAGCCGGCAAGCGAAGGCCACTCCCACACGAATAGCGCCGGCAGCAGCGACATCGGCACCCAGATCATCGTGGTGTAGACCACGATCGCATCGGGATGCTCGGTCCGCGATAAAAACTTGATGCTGATGGCCACTGATCCGCTCAGCAGCGCTGCACACACCGCAACAAGACTTGCCGCAGTAAAGTCTGCTGCGCCCGGTCGAACGATGATCAAGACGCCAATAAAGCCCAGTATGACGGCAGTCCAACGCCGAGCGCGGACCACTTCATGCAGCACCAGAACAGCGCCGATCGTCACCCAGAGCGGCGTCGAGTAAGACAGTGCCACGGCGTGGGCGAGGGGCAGATTTACGATCGACCAAAACCCTGCGAGCATCGAAAAAATTCCGATGGTGCAGCGAACAAAGTACAGCGGCAGTTTGTCAGTGCGCAGCAGGCCTGGACCCGCGCGGATCAGCAAGGGCAGGGCGAACAGCAGTCCGAACACATTGCGAAAGAAAGCGATTTCAAACGGATGTAGCTCGCTGGAAGCAAAGCGAATCGCAATCGCCATAAAGCCGAACAGCACCGCGCTCGACATCATCAACAGGGTGGCGGTCGCTAGGTCTGAGCGCGGTTGGGCAGCGCTCACCACGTTGCCCCGACTATGCGCGGCTCGGGCTCGATGTGCACGCCAAATCGCTCGTGCACGCTCGCCGCTACCCGCCGCGCCAGATCGAGTATCTGCTCACCGCTGGCGCGGCCATGGTTAACCAAGACCAGCGCGTGCATGTCGGAAACGCCGGCATCGCCGTCGCGAAAGCCCTTCCAACCGCAGTGCTCGATCAGCCAGCCGGCCGATAGTTTGGCCTCGTCACCGCTGTGCCCAAAAACCGGCATTGCCGGAAAGTCATTCCGCAACGCGTCCGCTACTGATGACGCTATCGATGGGTTCTTGAAGAAGCTGCCGGCGTTACCGATTAGTACGGGGTTAGGCAGTTTCGAGGACCGCAGCCGACTGATGGCTTCGGCCACCTGCGAGGGTCTCGGTATCTCTCTCTCGACATCGACGCCCATGCCGGCAAGCGTCTCACGTACGCCTGCGTAGTCCAGACGCGGGGGACGCTGGCGGTCAAGCACAAACTCAACCGCAGTAATGATCCAACGCTCGGGCGAGCGTTTGAAGATGCTGTCGCGATAGCCGAACGCGCAGTCCGCGTGCGCTAGGCGGACGACGTCGAAGGTCTGGCGATCGAACGCCTCGACGGTGTCGATGAACTCACCGACCTCGCTGCCGTAAGCGCCGATATTTTGAATGGGCGATGCGCCGACCGAGCCGGGGATGAGCGCCATGTTCTCTAGCCCGTGGAATCCACGCGCCACGCTCCAGCGCACCAGATCGTCCCAACGCTCTCCAGCTTCCACACGCAGCGTCGCGCGGTTGCCGCCATCGGAAAGCACACGAATGCCGGGCATCGACAGTGCGATCACTAAGCCCTCAACGTGACCCGCAAACAGCAGATTGCTGCCTTCGCCAAGAATCAGCGCGGGCAGGGCCGCGTAGTCCGGATGCGCGAGCAGGTCGGCGAGTCCGGTTGCGCTGCGCACATCGGCTAAAAGCTCGGCGCGCGCCTGCACTCGAAAGGTGCTGCGCGCGTCCAGCGGCGCGTGGCGACGCAGGGTGTAGTCGCTCATCCTGTGCTGCTGGGCGCTTCCCGACGCCTGCGAATCGCTTCGACGCATTCGCCAATCAGCGTTGGGCCGCGATAGATCATTCCCGTATAGAACTGCACCAGCGTTGCGCCGGCGGCAATCTTGCCTGCTGCATCGGCGCCGCTAGAAATACCGCCAACGCCGATGATTGGAATTGAGGTTGGCAGGCGCGCGCGCAAGCGACGCAACAAATAGGTTGAATGGGCGTAAAGAGGCCTGCCGGAGAGTCCGCCGGCTTCGTCTGCATGAAGCTGGCCGGCCACCTGGCTGCGATCCACCGTGGTGTTGGTGGCGATCACGCCATCGATGTGGCTGCGCTCAAAGACTTCGGCCATCGCGTCTATCTCAAAATCGAACAAATCGGGCGCGATCTTGATCAGCAGCGGCTTGCGTACGCCAAACTGAGCCGCAAGCTTTTCTTGCCGCTCACGCAGGGTGCCAATCAGCCTGTGCAGCGCTTCTTCTTGCTGCAAATCGCGCAGCCCGCTGGTGTTGGGCGACGAGATGTTGACAGCGATATAGCTAGCGACCGGGTACGCACGCTCCAAACAGTGCAAATAGTCATCCGCCGCGCGCTCGTTCGGCGTCGTCGCGTTTTTGCCGATATTGATGCCCAGCACGCCGCGATAGCGGGCGCGTTCGACATTGCGTACCAAGGCATCAACACCGTCGTTATTAAAGCCAAGTCGATTGATAATCGCCTGCTGACGGGTCAAGCGAAACATGCGCGGGCGAGGATTTCCAACCTGCGGCTTTGGCGTCACGGTGCCGACTTCGATGAAGCCGAATCCCAACGCGGCCAAGGCGTCGATATAGGCACCGTTCTTATCCATGCCGGCAGCAAGGCCTACCGGATTATCGAAGGTTAGCCCCATCGCCTTGACCATCATTGGCTTAGGACGACGCCCGAGCAGCCGATTGAGGCCGCTCTGATATGTCGCCTCAGCGGCCTGCAAACCCAAGCCGTGCGCGCGCTCAGGGTCGAGCCGGAACAGCAGCGAGCGGGCGAGGGAATACATACGGTGTGGGGAGTCTGGTGGCCTAGGTGCCGCTGATTGCGGCGAGACCTGCAATCGCAAATACCCCGAACACCAGCGCCAGGATTATCGCGACGCCGAGCAGGATGTTGACGTACCCAAGGATCAAACCAGCCAGCGCTAAGCCGTCGCCATTGATCGCGCCATGGCTGCGACGAATTTCGCCGCGCGCCATGTGCCCTGCAACGATAGCGATGATCGCCGCTATAACTGGCAAAACAACCCAGCTCGCCACCCCAAAGCTCAGGCTGACAACGGCAGTGGTGGAAAGCGTGGGTGCTGCAGGCTGATTCATGGTTTCAAAATCACTTTCGCGGAGATGAGCTGAGTCAATACTCAAAAATCGAACTTGATGCCCTGCGCCAGCGGCAGGGCGTCGGAGTAATTGATGGTGTTGGTCTGACGTCGCATGTAGACCTTCCACGCATCAGAACCTGACTCACGGCCGCCGCCGGTTTCTTTCTCGCCACCGAACGCGCCGCCAATCTCTGCGCCTGACGTACCGATATTGACGTTAGCGATGCCGCAATCGGAACCCACCGACGTCAAGAACGCCTCAGCCGATTTTACGCGCGCGGTAAAGATCGCAGATGACAGCCCTTGCGGCACGGCATTCTGCATCGCGATGGCTTCCTCTAAGGTGTCGAACGGCATCACGTAGAGAATCGGTGCAAAGGTTTC
>JBBSIY010000044.1:0-14736 GCA_038257785.1 Lysobacterales bacterium | reverse complement strand
GCATCCAGTACATCTTGAAAACTGCCTTGAGCAACCACTTCACCGCCGTGCACGCCCGCCGCAGGGCCGATATCGACGATGTGATCGGCCAAGCGGATAGCATCTTCGTCGTGCTCGACCACAATTACCGTATTGCCCAGGTCACGCAGGCGCGTCAGGGTCGCCAGCAGGCGCTCGTTGTCGCGCTGATGCAGGCCTATCGATGGCTCATCCAGCACGTACATAACGCCGACCAGACCTGCGCCAATTTGGCTTGCCAAGCGTATGCGCTGCGCCTCGCCGCCGGACAGCGAATCAGCCTTGCGCGCGAGGGTTAAGTAGTCGAGACCGACGTCGATCAAAAACCTCAGTCGCTCGCGAATTTCCTTGATGATCTTGGTCGCAATGTCGCCGCGCCAGCCGGGTAGGGTGAGGGTTTCGAACAGTGCTTGCGTCTGATCCACCGGCAGCGCGCTCACCGCTGGCAGGTTGTGTTCACCGATGAACACATGACGCGCCGATCGATTGAGTCGCTGACCTTCGCACTCCGGGCATGGTTGCTCAGAAATGAACTTGGCTAGCTCCTCGCGCACCATCGACGATTCGGTCTCGCGATAGCGACGTTCGAGATTGCGAACGATGCCTTCAAACTTGTGCGACCGCGGCGTGCGACCGCCGGACTCGGTCACGTAGGTGAACGAAATTTGAGTATCACCGCTGCCAAAAAGTACCGAGTCGCGATGCCCAATCGACAGCTCGCTCCATGGCGTATCGACCTTGAAGCCATAGTGCTTGGCCAGCGATTGAATCAGCTGAAAGTAGTAGGGATTACGTCGATCCCAACCGCGTACAGCGCCCGCCGCTAGGCTGAGTTCGGTATTGACGACAATGCGCTCAGGATCAAAAAACTGGGTGACGCCTAGGCCATCGCACTTGGCACACGCGCCCAGCGGCGAGTTGAACGAAAACAGGCGTGGTTCAAGCTCAGACAGCGCGTAGTCGCAAACCGGGCAGCTGAAGCGCGACGAAAACAGCACTTCCGCCGCTTCTGCATCATCCATGTCAACGACACGCGCCAAGCCGTCGCCCAAGCGGATGCAGGTCTCGAAACTCTCCGCAAGCCGCTGCGCCAATTCACCCTTCGGCTTAAAGCGATCTATCACCGCTTCGATGGTGTGTTTTTGCCGCAGCGCCAGCTTCGGCGTTTCGTCAAGATCAACGACTTTGCCGTTGACGCGCGCGCGTACCAGGCCCTGTGAGCGCAGCAGGTCGAACACCTGCTGATGCTCGCCCTTGCGCCCGCGCACCACCGGCGCCAGCAACATGTAGCGATGCTCAGGGTTCAGCGCCAGCGTCGAGTCCACCATCTGGCTGATCGTTTGCGCTTCTAGCGGCTGGCCGTGATCCGGGCAGTGCGGGGTGCCGACACGCGCGAACAGCAGGCGCAGATAGTCGTGGATTTCAGTGATGGTGCCGACCGTCGAACGCGGGTTGTGCGAGGTCGACTTCTGTTCGATTGAGATGGCGGGCGATAAGCCTTCGATGTGATCGACGTCAGGCTTTTCCATCATGCTGAGGAACTGACGCGCGTATGACGAAAGTGATTCGACGTAGCGTCGCTGCCCCTCAGCATAGATGGTGTCGAACGCCAGCGAAGATTTTCCAGAGCCAGACAGTCCGGTAATCACGATCAGCTTGTCGCGCGGCAGGTCGAGATCGATGTTCTTGAGGTTGTGCGTGCGCGCACCGCGAATGCGGATGAAGTCCATTTCGGCTCGGGTCGAGAAGTCTAATTCGCGAGTTTAGCGACTCGATTGTGGAGGGGACGGGATTTGCCCCGCGGGATCCGCGATCCGAAGGGCGATTGTCTGAACAGGCTGCGAGTGCATCGACGTTTGCTGTTGCGAAGCCCGAATCCCGAAGCAAAAGCAGCAGTCGTTGAGTTCAGCCAGCCGTCCGGCTATACTTTGCGGTCTTTATTCGCCCGGTGACGCTTAGCTGGGTGGTTTCTGCGGCAAATCTGGCGGCAATACGACAGCTACACATCCCAAGAAGAACTACAGAGGATCGCGACAATGTATGCAGTAATGGTGACAGGCGGTAAGCAGTACCGAGTGATGAAAGGTGAGACGCTGCGCGTCGAACTACTCGATTTGGAAGCTGGCAGCTCGGTCGATTTTGACCAAGTGTTGATGATTGGAGATGGCGACAGCATCACCGTTGGCGCGCCGGTAGTGACGGGTGCCATCGTGACGGCCTCGATCAAGGGTCACGGCCGCGCTGACAAGATCCGCATCGTCAAATTCCGTCGGCGTAAGCACCATCGTAAGCAGATGGGCCACCGCCAGCACTACACCGAAATCGAAATCACCGCGATCAGCGCCTAACGGCGTCGTCGATTAGCCTAAGGAGATAGGTCATGGCACATAAAAAGGCAGGCGGCAGTACCCGTAACGGCCGCGATTCCAACCCGAAGTACCTCGGCGTCAAGATTTATGGCGGCCAAGCCATTGAAGCCGGCAATATCATCATTCGTCAGCGTGGCACCGAGTTTCATCCGGGCGCGGGCGTTGGCATCGGTCGCGACCACACGCTGTTTGCGTTGGTTGATGGCACCGTCCAGTTTGCAGTCAAGGGTCCGAAAAATCGGCGCTTTGTCAGCGTGAGCGGAGCGGCTTAACCGCGAAGCCCTGCTGCAGGTCTGCGTAAGTAGGCTTGCTGGCGTTACTGCAAAGCCCCGCTCCGGCGGGGCTTTGTGCATCTGGACGATAGGCGATCGGCGCGTGCTCGTATGCTGTGGACGCCCGCTGAATGCCATCAATGGTCAGTGACCTTGCCTGACTCCGGCCCATCGATCGGTCGCTATGGTTTAGCCTGCGGACACAGCAGGCAGGTCGGCGCTTCACATATCTTTCTTAAAAGCTCATACGCCCATGAAACTCGTTGACGAAGCGCACATCACAGTCAAAGCCGGCGACGGCGGCGACGGCTGCATCAGCTTTCGTCGCGAAAAGTTCATTCCGCTTGGCGGCCCGGACGGGGGCGATGGTGGCAATGGCGGCAGCCTTTGGTTGCTCGCCGATGAAAATCTCAACACGCTCGTCGACTTTCGACATCAGCGCAAGTTTCGCGCGCCGCGCGGCGAGAACGGCATGGGCAGCCAGATGTACGGCAAAGGTGGCGAGGACATTGTTATTCGTGTTCCCGTTGGCACCGTCATCACGGTGGACGAAACCGACGAGGTGATTGGTGACCTCACTGAGCACGGCCAGCGCCTGAAAGTCGCCCAAGGCGGCAAGGGCGGTCTCGGCAACATGCATTTCAAGAGCTCGACCAATCGCTCGCCGCGGCGGGCCATTCCGGGCTCGCCCGGTGAAACTCGCGAGATCAAGCTTGAGCTGAAGCTGCTGGCCGATGTTG
This sequence comes from Lysobacterales bacterium, assembly GCA_038257785.1. Lineage (GTDB taxonomy): Bacteria > Pseudomonadota > Gammaproteobacteria > Xanthomonadales > Xanthomonadaceae > JANNWF01. The sequence goes on along the minus strand of JBBSIY010000044.1, from coordinate 11,337 downwards.
GGTTGCTGGGCTTTCCGAACGCGGGCAAGAGCACCTTTATTCGCGCAGTGTCCGCGGCGACGCCGCGCGTTGCCGACTATCCATTCACTACGCTGTATCCAAACCTTGGCGTGGTTAGCGTTGGCCAGGACCACAGCTTCGTCGTGGCCGACATACCGGGGCTGATTGAAGGGGCTGCCGATGGTGCGGGACTTGGCGTGATGTTCTTGAAGCACATTCAGCGCACGCGACTTTTGCTGCACATCGTCGATGCGTCGCCCTTCGTTGAGGACGACGAAACTGCAGACGCGTACGTCGCGCGTCAGGTGCGCGCCATTGAAGCCGAATTGGCTAAGTTTGATCCTGAGTTAGTGGATCGTCCGCGCTGGCTGCTTTTGAACAAGCTCGATTTGCTGCCAGAGGACGAGCGCGCGGCGCGCGCGGACGCCATAATCCAAGCGCTGAATTGGCAAGCGCCGTGGTTTCCAGTTGCTGCGATTAGCAAAGAAGGTACGTGGACAGTTGCGCAGCAGGTGATGAGCCATCTGGATGCCTTGCGGGCTGCGGAAACGGAGGCCGCAGAAGAGCTAGCGCTGGCGAACGAGGCGCCTTCCCGGTCAAGCAACCCGTAACAGCCAGCAGTCGGCTGTCACGTGTCCGGCATGCTTAGATCAACACTCGCAAATTTGGGCGCGCTGAAAACGCGAAAGCCGGCTTGCGCCGGCTTCCGAGAAACCCTTGCCGCAAAGCGCTTACTGGATAGCGCGAATACGCGCCGTCAGACGGCTTTTGTGGCGGGCGGCCTTGTTCTTGTGGATCAAGCCACGTGCAGCAAAACGATCAAGGATCGGCTGCGCGGTGGTAAAGGCTTCATTGGCAGCCGGGGCATCGTTGGCTTCAATAGCTTTGAGGACTTTCTTGACGGCGGTGCGCAGCATCGAACGCTGGCTGACGTTGCGCTCGTTGCGCACGATCGCCTGACGGGCGCGCTTCTTCGCGGACTTGATGTTGGCCAAGGGAACAGCTCCTGGAGAATCGTTGACGGTGTAGTGGGGGGTCTTGAAACGGCAAACGCTGGCCGTGTAAGACCGCGAAGTATGAGGGAGTCCATGTTTCGCGTCAAACTGGGGTCGGCACCATGCCGCCAAGCGCTACTTTGTCGATGATTTCCGCATGACGAAACCCAAGCTGCTGCGTTCAACCCTGACCTTCGGCGGCATGACGCTGCTTTCGCGCATTGCCGGGTTTGCGCGCGACGTTCTGCAGGCAGCGCTATTTGGCGCGGGCGCGGCGACCGATGCGTTCACCATCGCCTACCGAGTGCCCAACTATCTAAGGCGAATTTTCGCTGAAGGCTCGTTTGCTATGGCGTTTGTGCCCGTCTTTAGCGAACTACGACAGCGTGGCGACGACAAAGCCCTCAAGGATTTTCTTGATCACGTAGCGGGTGCGCTGTGTGGCGTAGTGCTGGTCGTGACCGCGCTAGGCATGCTCGCGGCGCCGCTCATCGTCAGCCTGATTGCGCCAGGCGCGTTAGCCGACCCAGCAAAGTTTGCGCTGACTAGTGAGATGCTGCGAATTGTCTTCCCGTACCTATTTTTCATCGCTTTAACAGCGCTGGCGGGCGGCGTGCTCAATAGCCTTCAGCGGTTTGCGCTGCCCGCCGTGACGCCGGTGTTGCATAACCTCGCCGTCATTGCGGCGATGCTGTTGCTGACCGGCCACCTCGATGTGCCGGCAAAATCATTGGCATGGGGCGTCTTCGCGGCGGGCATCGCGCAGTTCGCGCTGCTCTGGCCGTCGTTGGCACGGCACGGGCTGTTGCCGCGCCTGCGCTTCGACCTGCGTCATCCCGAGGTTCGTCGCGTCGGCAAGCTGATGCTGCCGACGTTGTTCTCATCCTCCGTGGCGCAGATCAACCTGATTGTCGGCACCATATTTGCTTCGCTGCTGGCTACCGGCAGTCAGACATGGCTCTGGTATTCGGATCGCCTTGTCGAGTTTCCGCTGGGTCTGTTTGGCGTCGCGATTGGTACTGTGATCCTGCCGCATCTGTCACGCCGATTTGCTGACACCGATGTCGGCGGCTACTCGCGTGGGCTGGATTGGGGCCTACGGCTGGTACTGCTGGTCGGGCTGCCAGCGGCGCTCGGCCTGTTGATCCTTGCTGAGCCCTTGGTACTGACCGTGTTTGCGCGCGGTGAGTTTGATCTCGAGGACGCGCGCATGACAGCGCTCGCGCTGATGGCGATGAGCCTTGGTGTGCCCGGCTTCATGCTCAGCAAAGTGCTGGCACCGGCGTTCTATGCCCGGCAGGACACCAAAACGCCGATGCGGGTGGCGATCATCACGGTTCTGTTCAATGTGGGCCTGACGATCGCGATCGTCACGCCGCTGTGGCTAAAGGGCACTGCAGGCGCGCACGCTGGCATTGCGTTGGCAACGGCAGCGGCAGGGCTGCTCAACCCGTGGCTGCTATGGCGCGCGCTTGGCAAGCAGGGGCTTTTCGTCGCGGAGAACGGCTGGCGGCAGTTTGCTTTTCAGCTGGTTGTCGGCTGTTTATTGATGATTACCACGCTGCTGCTGTTACGCGCAGCCATAGGCGAGTGGTCGCAGCTGCACGAGGTATCGCGATGGCTGAGTGCTTTAGGCTTGGTCGCCGCCGGTGCGATCGCCTACGCGCTAGGGCTGTTAGCTGCTGGCCTGCGCCCGCGCGACCTGCGCGAGCGCTGACCGGCAGCTCTGACTTAGCCATGCTGCACTGCGGGGTATAATTTCGCGATGACCTTCCTGTTTCGCGATGTTGCGGGCCCAGCCGTCAGCCCGCGGGGTTGCGTGGCCTGCGTGGGCGCGTTTGACGGCTTGCACCTCGGCCATCAGGCGCTCATTCGCCACACCTTGGCACGCGCTAATGCATTAGATGCTGACTCCGCTGTCCTCGCATTTGAGCCGATCCCGCGCGAGTTCTTTCTAGGCGCAAAAGCGCCGGCGCGCGTCGCGTCGTGGCGTGATCGTTTTGAACGCCTGCGGTCGGCGGGCGTTGATCATGTAGGCATGCTGCGCTTCAACGCCGCCCTGGCGTCGATGGAGGCCGAGGCATTTGTAGAACAGGTGCTGGTCCGAAGACTTGCCGTGCGCGAAGTCTGGACCGGTGCCGACTTCCGCTTTGGCCGTGGGCGACGGGGTGACCTGGCCATGCTGAAGACCTTAGGCGAAAGGTTCGCATTCACAGCGAACTCAATAGACACGCATCATCACGCGGGCGAGCGCGTTTCCAGTTCGGCGATTCGAGCCGCGTTGGCTGACGGCGATCTTCACACCGCGTCGCATCTGCTGGGTCGCCCGTATTCCATCGCCAATCGCGTAGTGCGCGGAAAACAGCTCGGTCGCACGCTTGGCTATCCGACCGCCAACCTGCGCCTTGCCGGCGTGAGGCCGGCGCTGGGCGGCATTTATGCGACCTGGGTGCACGGCGTCGGCACCGCGCCCTGGCCATCGGTGTCGAGCCTCGGCACGCGGCCGACCGTGAACGGAGTTGAGCCGCTGCTGGAAGCGCATTTATTTGATTTCGATGGCGACCTATATGGTCAGCGTATCGAGGTCGAGTTTGTCGCCAAGCTGCGCGATGAGGAAAAGTTCGCAGATCTGCCCGCACTGGTCGTGCAAATGGACCGTGACGCCGCAGAGGCCCGCGCCATCTTGAGCAACGCCGTAGCACCCATCCGAAAAACCGCCTGAGCGCCATGTCCGACTACAAAGCCACCATCCATCTGCCCGCCACCGATTTCGCCATGCGTGGCGACTTGCCCAAGCGCGAGCCCGCCATGCTGGCGCGCTGGGAGAGCGAAGGCCTTTACGCGCAAATTCGCCAACACGCCAAAGGGCGTCCGTCGTTTGTGCTGCACGACGGTCCGCCTTATGCCAATGGCGCGATTCACATTGGCCATGCGGTCAACAAGATTCTGAAAGACATCGTGGTCAAGTCAAAGCTGCTGGCCGGCTTTGATGCGCCGTACGTGCCGGGCTGGGACTGCCACGGCCTGCCCATCGAGCATGCGGTTGAGAAGAAGCATGGCAAAGTTGGCGTAAAGCTCGACGCGGCTGCGTTTCGCGCCAAGTGCCGCGAATATGCCAGCGAGCAGATCGACGGCCAGCGCGCTGATTTCAAGCGGCTCGGCGTGCTCGGCGACTGGGAAAATCCCTACCGCACTATGGACTACCGCTTCGAGGCCGACATCGTTCGCTCGCTGGCGAAGATCGTCGACAACGGTCATCTGAGTCGTGGCGCTAAGCCGGTGCACTGGTGTTTCGACAGCGGGTCCGCGCTGGCCGAAGCAGAAATCGAATACGCCGACAAGACCTCGCCGCAGGTGGATGTCGCCTATGACGCGATCGATCCTGCGCGTCGAGCGGCAAAGTTTGGCGTCACTCTGAGCGCGGATGAACGCGTCGTCGTGCCGATCTGGACGACGACGCCATGGACGCTGCCAGCAAGCCTAGCGGTGACGTTAGGGCCGACGCTTCAGTACGCGTTGGTCGAAGGTCCATCGCGTGAGGGTCGCAGGCAGCTGCTGGTGTTGGCGGTTGATCTGGTTGAGCGCGTGCTGACCCGCTACGGCGTCGAGTCGGTCCTCGTGCATGGCCAATCGGCTGGCGCGGAGCTCGACGGCTTGATCCTGCGCCACCCGTTCTACGACCGCGAAATACCGCTGATCCTCGGCGATCACGTCACCGCCGACGAAGGCACCGGCGCGGTGCACACGGCACCGGGTCATGGTCAGGAAGACTTTATCGTCGGTCAGCAATATGGCTTGCTTGATCGCTACACCGCGGCGCAGATGAATCCGCTCGGCGGCAACGGCGTGTACTTGCCGGGCACGCCGCTGTTTGAAGGCCAGTTCATCTGGAAGGCCAACGACACCATCACTGCGCTGCTGGAAGAGCGCGGCGTGCTGCTCGCTAAGGGCACGCTGTTCCACAGCTATCCGCACTGCTGGCGACACAAGACCCCGGTGGCGTTTCGCGCCACGCCGCAGTGGTTTATTTCGATGGATAAAGCCAGCCTGCGTGATGACGCGCTGGCGGCGATTGCCGACATCGGTAAGGCGGGTGGCTGGTTTCCTGAGTGGGGCGAGGCACGCATTCACTCAATGATTGCTGGCCGCCCCGACTGGTGCATTAGTCGTCAGCGCACCTGGGGCGTGCCAATCGCCTTGTTCATTCACAAACAAACCGGTGAGCCGCACCCGCGCAGCGTTGAGCTGATGCTGGCGGTCGCCGAGCGCGTCGAGCAGGGCGGCGTTGACGCCTGGTATGCGCTGGACGCGGCCGATCTGCTGGGTGCTGAATCCGCCGATTACGACAAAGTCAGCGACATTTTGGATGTTTGGTTCGACTCCGGCGTCACCCACGAAGCGGTGCTTGCTGCGCGTGGTTTGGGCAAACCTGCGGATTTGTACCTGGAAGGCTCAGATCAGCATCGCGGCTGGTTCCAAAGTTCGCTGCTGACGGGTATTGCCATCGACAAAGCCGCGCCCTATCGGCAAGTGTTGACGCACGGGTTTGCGGTAGACCAGCACGGTCGCAAGATGTCGAAGTCGGTCGGCAACGTGGTCGCGCCACAGGAAGTGATGGACAAACTCGGCGCGGACGTTTTGCGCCTGTGGGTCGCATCGACCGACTACCGCAACGAGATCGCCGTCAGCGACGAAATTCTAAAGCGCAGCGCTGATGCCTATCGACGCATCCGCAACACGGCGCGCTTCCTGCTGGGTAACCTGCATGGATTCGATCCGTCGAAGCACCTGCTGCCGGCTGACGACCTTCTGCTGCTGGATCGATGGGTGCTGCATCGCGCGCACTCACTGCAGACGCAAATCGCCGCAGCGTACGAGCGTTACGACTTCGCCGCCATCGTGCAGGCGCTCTCGAACTTCTGCACGGTTGATCTAGGGTCGCTGTATCTGGACGTGACCAAAGATCGGCTCTACACGATGCAGGAGAACAGTCGAGGCCGACGTTCCGCGCAAACGGCGATGTTCCACATCGCGCAGGCATTTGCGCGCTGGATCGCGCCGATTCTGTCCTTCACCGCCGATGAAATGTGGCAGCAGCTGCCTGGCGATCGTGCCGACAATGTCCTGTTTACGACCTGGTATAAGAGCCTGCTGCCGCTGCCTGCCGATGCTGCACTCAGCGCAGGGCACATCGATCAGCTGATCGTCTTGCGCGAAGCGGTTTCGCGGGTGCTGGAGCCGATGCGCGCCAGCGGAAGCATTGGCGCTTCGCTGCAGGCTGAGGTTGCGCTGTATATGGATGCCGACTTGCTGCAAAAGTTTGTCGCCGTCGCCAGCGAGTTACGTTTTTTGTTCATTACCTCGAAGCTGTCGCTGCTGCCTGCGGATCAGCGCCCGGCAGATGCACAGCGCATCGAGGGAGTCGACGCGTGGATCGTCGCGGGCGCTACGACGCATGCCAAGTGCGTGCGCTGCTGGCACTACGTCGAAGACGTCGCTAGTAGCGCTGAGCATCCAGAGATTTGCGGCCGATGCATTGAGAACGTCGATGGCGCTGGCGAAGTGCGGCAATGGTTCTAAACGACGTAGCCCGGATGCAGCGCAGCGAAAGCCAGGTTTTTTGCCAGACCCGCAAAGGGCTCTCAACGCAAAGACGCAAAGAACGCAAAGGAGAGCGAGAAGTGCGAACCGCTGAATCAGTCACTGGCGGCCGAGCTCAATTGCCCGCCTTGGCCTCCCTTTGCGTTCTTTGCGCCTTTGCGTTGAACGCTTTCGACTTTTCTGGCCGGCGAACAGCCCCGGATTCCGCTGTGCTGCGTCGGGGCTATGCCTTGTCATGACCACGACCCCGCGCCCCAATGCCTTGATCTGGCTACTGCTGTCTGCGCTGGTGATCGCACTTGACCTGTGGACCAAGCATCTCGCCTTAACTCATCTTGTGCCGCACTCGCCGGTTCCATTCGTCGAAGGGTTCTGGAACTGGATGCTGACGTTCAATCCGGGCGCGGCGTTTAGTTTTTTGAGTGAAGCCACGGGCTGGCAACGCTGGTTTTTCGCCGCGCTGGCGCTGGGCATGAGCGGCATGCTGAGCGTGTGGCTTAGCCGCACGCAGCGTGGCGATTGGCGGCAGGCCTTGCCTTTTGCGCTGATTATCGGCGGTGCACTAGGCAACTTCGTTGACCGGGTTCGCTGCGCGCACCCGCTGCACTGCGGTGAAGTTGTCGATTTCATTGACTGGTACTGGGGCAGCTATCACTGGCCGGCGTTCAATATTGCCGACTCGGCTATCGTCGGCGGTGCGGTTGGGCTGATTTTGTTTGGCTTCTTGTTCGCACCGAAGCGCGATCACACACACGCAGAGGACCGCCCATGACTGACGTGCTGCTGGCCAATCCGCGCGGCTTCTGCGCCGGTGTGGATCGAGCTATTGAAATCGTTCGGCGCGCGCTCGACTCGCTGGGCGCGCCCATCTATGTGCGGCACGAGGTCGTCCACAATCGTTTTGTCGTAGAGGACCTGCGCTCACGCGGCGCTGTGTTTGTCGAGGAGCTCAACGAAGTGCCCGATGGTGCTACGGTGATTTTTAGTGCGCACGGTGTTTCACAGGCCGTACGCGCTGAGGCAGATCGTCGCGGTCTAAAAGTTTTCGACGCGACATGCCCGCTGGTGACGAAGGTGCATATCGAGGTCAGCCGACACTGTCGCGCGGGCCGCGACGTGGTGTTGATCGGGCATGCCGGGCACCCTGAGGTCGAAGGCACCATGGGCCAGTGGAGCGCCGAACGCGGCAGCGGCGAGATCCATCTGGTTGAAAGCGTTGACGACGTCGCCCATTTGCAGGTGAACCAGCCCGAGCACTTCGCTTACACCACACAGACAACGCTTTCCGTCGACGACACGCGGCAGGTCATAGGCGCGTTGCGCGCCAGATTTCCAGCAATCGAGGGGCCCCGTCACGACGATATCTGTTACGCCACGCAGAACCGACAGGATGCAGTGCGCGACCTCGCCAAGCGCTGCGGCCTAGTTCTGGTTGTTGGTTCCGCCAACAGTTCGAACTCAAACCGTCTGCGTGAGCTCGCCGAACGTGAGGGAGCTCGCGCGCAGTTGATCGACGGCGCAGAGGACATTGACCCCGCGTGGCTGCTCGATGCGGGCGCAATTGGCGTGACGGCAGGGGCTTCAGCCCCAGAGGTGCTGGTCGAAGGCGTGCTGGCACGGCTGCGTGAGCTGGGCGCGGACGCAGTGATGGAGCTTCCGGGCAAGCAAGAAAACATGGTGTTCGCGCTGCCGAAAGAGCTGCGCATAGCGTTAATCGATTGACCGCCGCACCCCCGCCGCCTACACTTCGCGCCCCGCCGCAGTAGCTCAGTTGGTAGAGCAACTGATTCGTAATCAGTAGGTCGTAGGTTCGATTCCTATCTGCGGCACCATGTAACTTTGGGATTTACATGTGTGTGCTGGGGCTCAAGGCGGTAGTCGCGCATATTGGCGAAAAAGTTACCTGAGTCGGTTTTTCGTGAGCGCCGCCGTCATGCAGTGAAGAGGGGTGCCGCCGGCCTGAGTCGGGAGTGAGGCGTGTGCATACGCCTCGCCCTGTGGCGACCCGCGACGCGCAGTGCGTCACACTTCTGCAGCAAGTATCGTAAACTCTTACAGATGCCGCTACATCAGTCGCGAAGCGTGGGGCGTTTCGCGTAATCGGCGTTGATATCACGGGGAACATGACAGCCGAAACCATCATAGCCAAGTCACTCAGCGACCCCGTGTACGAGATACCCGGGTACGAGCTCGGTGCCAAGATCGGCCAAGGCGGAATGGCGTCCGTGTATCTGGCGGTGCAGCGTTCGCTTGACCGCAGAGTCGCCATCAAAGTAATGCGTCATGTGGGCGATGGCAGTGAGGAGAAGCGCTTTCTAAACGAAGGCCGCACGATGGCGCGGCTGCCGCATCCCAACATCGTTGGGGTGTTCGACATCTCGCAGGTCGACGGGCTCAGCTACATCGCAATGGAGCTGCTCGATGGTGGAAGCCTGTCTGATCGCATGAAAGATGGCCTGACGCTATCAGAGGTCATTGCGGTGGTCGTGCAGATCGCTGACGCGCTGCAGTTTGCGCACGAGAATGGCGTCGTTCACCGCGATCTTAAGCCCGGCAATATTTTGTTTCGCGGCAAGAAAATTCCGGTGTTGACCGACTTCGGCATTGCGCGCATTGCCGGTGCCGACGCGATGCGTTTGACGCAGACCGGCATGATGATCGGCACGCCCACCTACATGAGCCCCGAGCAGGCGCAGGCAGGCCCGGTAGACGGACGCACGGACCAATATTCACTCGGCGTAATGTTCTACGAGCTGCTGGCGCGCAAGGTGCTGTTCGACTTTGAAACGCCTATGCAGGTGGCATACGCACACGTAAACACGCCGCCGCCGCGGCTGCCGGACAGGATGGCCTTTGCTCAGCCGATATTGGATCGGATGCTGGCGAAAAATCCTAACGACCGTTTCCCTGACTTGAAAGCTTTCGCTCGCGATCTGCGCAGCCTGCTGACGGCCAGCGACAACCTGCAGCAGCGCTTGAGCGTTGATCCAGGGCACAGCGTGTCAGAGCGTCTGCGCGCGCTCGGTTTCTCCGATGCGCAGATGGACACCGGACCAACGACGCTGCCGGCGGTCAGGCCGACTTCCGACGTAACGCCTGTGGTGCTGGCCAATCAGCTGCTCGAAAACTCAAGCCTGCGCCTTGAGCCAATCAAGGATGACTGGCGACGCCGCACCGCAACATCAACAGTAGAGGTTGGACCAAAGCCAGTTCCGATGTGGATTCGGCACGTCGGCGTTGGCGTCGTGCTGGTCGTGCTCATCGCCGTCCTGTGGGAAGTGTTTAAACGGCAGATGTAGGGCAGCTGTGCGTGCGCGCAGCACTCAAGCGGGCGACGTCGATGCCGCAGGCACGCGAATCAGCACCTGCTGCACGAGGTTGTCATCGACACGCTCAAACTGCATGTGCAGACCAAGCAGGTCGGCACTGGTGCCTTCTGTGGGAAGTTCGTCCAAGCGCTCCACAATCAAACCGCTCAACGTGGATGCGCCGTCAGTCGGCAGACTCCAGCCAAACTGCCGGTTGAGCAGACGAATTCGCATGCGGCCCTCGGCACGCACGCTGCCGTCAGCAAGTTTGGCGGCGCGGGTGGGGGTGGCGTCCGGGCCCGTAGTGAACTCGCCAACAATTTCCTCAAGGATGTCCTGAATCGTGATCAGGCCCTGCAACTCGCCATACTCATCGACCACGAATCCCATGCGCCGCTCGCGCCGCTGAAACTCCTGCAGCTGCCGCGTCAGCGCAGTTCCGCTGGGAATGAAATACGGCTTCTTGGCCACTTTCTCTAAGGACTGCGCATCAAACTTACCGCGGCTGATCAACGGCAGTATTTGCCGCGTATTGACGACGCCTGAAATGCGCTCAACGCTGCCGCGATAAATCGGAATGCGCGAGAAGGGAAACTTGCCGATTGCCGCGATGATCTCGTCGTTAGACTCGTCCAAATCAATGCCGGTAACCTCGCGGCGCGGCACCATTATCTCGTCAACGGCTAGCTCCTCGAGCTCAAGAATATTGAGCAGCATGCGGCGGTCGCGCGGGCGAATTAGGCCGCCGCCTTCTGCAAGCAAGGTGCGAAGTTCTTCATGCGTGAGTTGGTCGGTGTCGCCGCGCTGTCGGCGAACGCCAATCAAAAGCAACACCGCATTGGCGAGCATGGTTACCGCCCAGACTAAGGGCCGGGAAATTCGCAGCAAAGGCCAGAGCAAATAGGACGCTGCAAAACCGATACGTTCGGGGTGGTAAGCAGCGTAGGTCTTGGGTGCCACCTCGGCAAATATCAGCACGACCACGGTCAGCGTCGCCGTGCCAATCAGAATTCCCGCTTCGCCGCCCAAGCGCATGGCGATAACCGTTGCAATCGCGGACGCCGTGATGTTGACGAAGTTGTTGCCAAGCAAAATCAGACCGATGAGGCGATCGGGCTGGTCGAGCAAGCGTTGAGCGAGCCGCGCACCACGGTGCCCGCTTTTGGCTAAATGCCTAAGCCGGTAGCGGTTGAGCGACATCAGCGCCGTCTCGGAACTGGAAAAGAATGCCGATGCGAGAAGGAGAATGGCCAGCAGGCCAAACATGGCGGGCAATGAGACGTCGTTCAACGGAGAGGTTGGGCGGGCCGACACGGCGGCGGGGTGCCTACTTTAGCAGGTCGATATTGCTAGTTAGGCAGGATCGTGAGCAAACGACGTTGCGCGGCGGCGGCCTTCGGGTATCGTGCAAGCCGGTCTTTTTAGGTTCCTTG
>JBBSIY010000043.1:0-14748 GCA_038257785.1 Lysobacterales bacterium | reverse complement strand
CGTTAACGTCGGCAACCAGTAGCTCCGAACTGTTAACCCAGTTCTCGCGATAGACGCGCGCCTTCATGGCGCTAATATCGTTCGCAAAATCGCATCGCCAACCGTCTCCTAGACCGGCCCGTGCCATGCCGCCACCGCAGAAGAACTCAAAATAGGAAGGCTGATCGCCGTAATTTTCCATGTTCGAATCATCGACAGGCATCGCGTCGTAGCGCGCCAGCTTCTCGGCGATTGCTCGTGCGACCCATTTGTTCATGGTTAGCCGATCGCCGTCGCGCCGACACTCTTGCTCGATTCGCAAAGCGGTGTCGTAGCTGATGCGTAGGCTCGTTCTGTGTGCTGCGGTTGTGGACATCGCGGAAACCAGCTACTTAAAGTGGCGCCGAAATTTGGCTCCCTATGCTCGCGCTTCAAGCGTGTCGCGTCAAACGTGTTCGTGGACATTGCAGTTCGCTGACTGGGTGACGTGAAGGGTGCGGCGGGCGGGCGCGGCCATAACCAAACGTTCTAGTTGCGGTGACTGCAATTAGTTTGCGGCACCGCATCATTTGTGATCTATTCGGGTGACGCGGCCCGCCTCGACCGCCAGCGCCTGAGCTCATCATCCGGCCGCCGGCATCACGCAGCGCGGGCGCATTCCCTTGAGGAGTTCATATGACCGACACGCCGTGCCGGGGTCTTTATCACCCTCGCTATGAACACGATAGCTGCGGCTTTGGGCTGATTGCGCAGGTCGATGCGCGGCCGAGTCGCTGGGTGGTGGAAACCGCAATTGGCGCGCTGGCGCGTATGAATCATCGTGGCGCGGTGGCGGCAGATGGGGTGACCGGTGACGGCTGCGGAATTTTGATCCATCGGCCGGACGCGTACCTGCGTGCGGTCGCCAGCGAGGCTCAGATTCGGCTGGGGCCGCAGTTCGCTGCCGGGCAGATTTTTCTGCCGCATGACGCGGCGCTCGCGCAACGCTGTCGCGAGGTCATTGAAGAATCTCTGCAGCCACTCGGCGTGCGCGTTGCCGGCTGGCGGGTGCTGCCGATGAATGCCGAGGTATGCGGTGAGACCGCGCGTATCGGCATGCCGCAGATCGAGCAGGTATTTGTGGTGCCCAAGGCACCGCAAGATCGCGGCAGCTTTGAGCGCGCTCTATTTCTCGGGCATCGCCATGCCGAGCGGACGCTTAAGGACGTTGCAGAGTTCTATATCGCCAGCCTCAGCGCGGCGACGATCGCGTTCAAAGGCATGGTGTTGCCGGAGCGCTTGCCGGCGCTGTTTCCGGATTTAGCGCGTGCCGATATGGCGTCCTGCGCGGTGCTGTTTCATCAGCGCTTTTCGACCAACACCACGCCGCAGTGGCGGCTAGCGCAGCCGTTTCGATTGCTTGCCCACAACGGCGAGATCAACACCATCGAAGGCAATCGCAACTGGATGCGCGCACGCGCCCACAAGTGGCGCACGCCGCTGTTCGATGTGAAGTCGCTTGACCCACTCGTGAGCTTGGAAGGTTCCGACTCGCAGAGTCTCGATAACGCGCTTGAAGTACTGCTCGCCGGCGGCATGGACGTGCTGCAAGCGCTGCGAATTCTGATACCGCCAGCCGGCCACGCGCTGGAGCAGCTCGATCCCGACCTCGCGGCGTTCTACGAGTATTACGCCCTGCATTCGGAGCCGTGGGACGGCCCTGCCGGCATCGTCTTTGCCGATTCGCGCTACGCAGGTTGCACGCTGGATCGCAACGGACTGCGACCTGCGCGATGGTGGCTGTCAGCGGACCGTCATCTGACCATCGCCTCGGAGAGCGGCGTGTGGGAGTGCCCGCCCGATCAAGTCATTGCTAAAGGGCGTCTGGGGCCGGGCGAGATGCTGGCCGTCGATCTAGATCGTGGTGAGCTGCTCGACAGCCGCGCAATTGATCGTCTCAACGCCTCGCGCGCGCCGTTCAAGCGCTGGCTAAAAGCCGGCGTCAAATACATCGCCACTGACCTGATTGATCCCGCACTTGCTGCGGAACCGATGGAGGCAGACGAGCTAAAGCGCTTTTGCAAGCGCTTCCAGCTGACCCGCGAAGAGCGCGACTCAGTGCTGCGTGTGCTCGCCGAGACCGAGGCCGAAGCGGTCGGCTCGATGGGTGACGACATTCCGACCGCTGTGCTGTCGACGCACGTGCGTCCGCTGTATGACCACTTTCGGCAAGCATTTGCGCAGGTCACCAATCCGCCGATTGATCCGCTGCGCGAAGGCTTGGTGATGTCGCTGGTGACGCAGATCGGCGTCGAGGGCAACCCGTTTGAGCTGTCGCCGGAGAATGCGCGGCAGGTCATGCTCAACTCGCCAATCCTGTCGCAGCGCAAGCTGCGGCAGATGCTGGCGATGGACGAATTTGTTGATCGTCACGCCCGCATTGAACTGTACTTTGAGCCAAGTGAGGGGCTAGAGGCGGCGCTCATCCGCGTGCAGCGCGAAGCCGAGCACGCCGTTCGCGGCGGTGCGGCGCTGCTGATTTTGTCCGACCGCTATCCGCCGCAGCCGCAGCAATTGGCGGTTCACGCGCTGCTTGCCACGGGCGCGGTGCATCGGCATTTGGTTGAAACCGGCCTGCGCTGCGAATGCAACCTGGTGATAGAAACCGGCAGCGCGCGCGACCCACATCACTTCGCCTGCCTGATCGGTTTTGGTGCCACTGCGGTGTATCCGTATCTGGCCTATCAGACGCTGTTCGATATGGGTCGCCAAGGCTTGATCAAAGGCCATGACGGCGAGCAAGCCGAGCTCGGCCGCAGCTATCGTCGCGGCCTCAAAAAAGGTCTGCTGAAGATACTGTCGAAGATGGGCATCAGCACCATCGGCAGCTATCGCGGCGCGCAGCTGTTTGAGATCGTTGGCCTCGCTGATAGCGTCGTCGACCTGTGCTTCCGCAATACGCCGTCGCGTATCGGCGGTGCTGATTTCGATGATCTACAGGACGACGCACAAACGCTGACCAGCCTCGCTGCCGATCATATTGCGCCGCTTGATCCCGGCGGCCTGCTGAAGTTCATGCACGGCGGCGAGTACCACATGTACAACCCGCAGGTCGTGCAGACGCTGCAGCGCGCGGTGAAAACCGGCGACTGGGATGATTGGCAAACCTATGCTGACATCGTCAATCAACGCCCCGCGTCGACCTTGCGTGACCTTCTCGATTTGCAACCGCTGGGGCCGCCCATTGACGTTGCCGAGGTCGAACCGGTCGAGGCGATTCTGGCGCGTTTCGATTCGGCGGGAATGAGCTTAGGCGCGCTGAGCCCGGAGGCGCACGAGGCGCTGGCGATCGCGATGAATCGCTTGGGCGGGCGCAGCAACTCCGGCGAGGGTGGCGAAGACCCGCTGCGCTACGGCACCGAAAAATCTTCAAAGATCAAACAGGTCGCCTCCGGTCGATTCGGCGTCACGCCGGAGTACCTGATGAATGCCGAAGTCCTGCAGATCAAGGTCGCGCAAGGCGCAAAGCCCGGCGAGGGCGGACAGCTGCCGGGTCACAAAGTCACTGAGCTGATCGCGCGGCTGCGCTACGCCAAGCCGGGTATTGGCTTGATCAGCCCGCCGCCGCATCACGACATTTATTCGATCGAAGATTTGGCGCAGCTGATTTTTGATTTGAAGCAAATCAATCCGCATGCGCTGGTCTCGGTCAAGCTGGTGGCGCATGCCGGCGTCGGCACGATTGCCGCGGGCGTGGCCAAGTGTTACGCCGACCTCATTACTATTTCCGGCAACGACGGCGGAACCGGTGCAAGCCCGGTGTCGTCGATTCGCTACGCCGGCTCACCGTGGGAGCTGGGCCTCGCCGAAGCGCAGCAAACCCTGCGCAGGAACGGCCTGCGCGAGAAGGTGCGGGTGCAGGTCGATGGGGGATTCAAGACCGGGCTCGACGTCATCAAGGGCGCGATGCTGGGTGCAGAGAGTTTTGGCTTTGGTACCGCACCGATGATTGCGCTGGGGTGCAAGTACCTGCGCATCTGCCACTTGAACAACTGTGCGACGGGCGTGGCCACGCAGGACATCCGTCTGCGCGAGGCGCACTTCACTGGCCTGCCGGAGCGGGCGATGAACTTCTTCCGTTTTGTGGCTGAAGAGACACGCCACTGGCTGGCGTCCATCGGGGCGCAGCGGCTCGATCAAGTCATCGGCCGCAGCGATCTGCTGGCGGCGCGCGAAGGCGGCACTGCACGCCAGCGCGGTTTGAATCTGCAGCCGCTGCTTTCGCTGGATGGCTTGGTCGCGGGTTCACCGACCTATTGCACCAGTCCGCGCAACCCACCGCGCGACGCTGGCGCGCTTAACGCGCGCCTGCTGGCTGATATGGGTGCAGCAATCGCCGCAAAAAGCGGCGGTGAACACCGCTACCGCATTGCCAACCACGACCGCTCGGTCGGCGCGGGCGTTAGCGGTCAGATTGCCAAGCATTGGGGCAACCTTGGCATGAGCGACGCACCTATCCACGCTCACTTTGAAGGCTCTGCCGGGCAGAGCTTTGGCGTCTGGAACGCCGGTGGTCTGCACCTGCATTTGCGCGGTGACGCCAACGATGGGGTCGGCAAGGGCATGGCGGGCGGGCGGATCGTTATCGCACCGCAGGAAGGCGCGCGATTTGAAGCCCGCGAGTCGACCATCATCGGCAACGCGTGCCTGTACGGCGCAACCGGCGGAGAGCTGTTTGCCGCCGGGCGCAGCGGCGAACGGTTCGCCGTACGCAACTCCGGCGCTACCGCGGTTGTCGAGGGCGCTGGCGATCACTGCTGCGAGTACATGACCGGTGGCGTGGTCGTGGTGCTCGGCCGCACGGGCCTGAACTTCGGTGCCGGCTTCACCGGCGGCTTCGCCTACGTGCTCGATCTTGATCGCGACTTTGTCGATCGTTACAACCATGAGCTAGTCGATATCACCCGCCTCAATCCCGAAGGCATGGAGCAAAACATCCAGCACCTGCGCGGATTGATCGGCGCGCATATTGAGCACACCGGCAGCGTATGGGGCCGCAAGATCATCGAGGAGTTTCGTGATTTCGCTGGCAAATTCTGGCTGGTGAAACCGAAAGCGGCGAGTTTGGCGTCGTTGGTGGATGCGCTTAGGCGAGCGGCGTGAGTGCCGCGATGGGACTTTGTGCGTCCCAGTTTTCCACGCTCGCCATTACGTGCCCGTGTCCCACACTGGTCAATGCGAGCCCTTGTCCCTCACTCGTCATTACGAGCCCTTGTGCCTCACTCGTCATTGCGAGCCCTTGTGCCTCACTCGTCATTGCGAGCCGCCGGAGGCGGCGTGGCAATCCAGCTTTGGCTTTCCCCTTCTTTAGCTTGGTTTCCCGCACGGTTTCGATCCCCTCAGCGGGGCTCGAGTTACCTTTCTTTGCTTCGCCACGAGGCTCGCAGGAGCGAGACCGAACGCCGCAGGCGGCCCGAAGGGTGGAGGGTAGGATGCCCGACATCAAGAAAAGTAACCCAAAGAAAGGCGACCCCGATGTGGCGCCGGCGATAGAGCCGCCGGTACGCGCCGGTGAGGCTGGGTTTGTTGACAGCACGTCCGTGTGCTGGCAACAAACAAGCGCGCATCCATGCGCGCTTCCCTTCGGGCTTTCCGCCTCATCGTCGCCGCCACATAGGGGGCCCGAGTGCACGGGCAACAGCAACAGCAACAGCAACAGCAACAGCAACAGCGGTGTGCGAGGTTTTGCTCAGGCTTTTGATGTTGGGTCCCGTATGTGGCGGCGGCGGGGGGGAGATCAGGCCCGCAGGGGCGTGCGCATGGATGCGCATGCGTTTTCGTCAGCACATGGCCGCGCTGTCGAAAACCCCTCCCGACCGCTGCGTACTCGCGGCTTCATCGCGAGCGCCACTTCGGGGTCGCCTTCTCTTTGGTTACTTTCTCTTGGCGAAGCAAGAGAAAGTGACTCGGCGGCCGCTGAGGCAGACGAAACCCTGCGACAGCTCATCCTACAAAGCAGCAAAGCTAGAACGCCAAAGTCTCCGATCGCGCCCCACGCGCCAAAGAATCACACCCTATGACCCAAAATCATTTCCAATTCCTAGACCTCCCGCGCCGTATGCCGCAGGAGCTGCCGGTGCCGGTGCGATTGATTGGCTGGCAGGAAATTTATGGGCAGTTCGGTGCCAAAGAGGCGGCCGATCAGGCGGGGCGTTGCATCGACTGTGGCAATCCCTACTGCGAGTGGAAGTGCCCGGTGCACAACTACATTCCGAACTGGCTGAAGCTAGTGCAGGAAGGTCGCTTGTTCGAAGCGGCAACGCTGGCGCATGAGACTAATCCGCTGCCGGAAATATGCGGCCGGGTGTGTCCGCAGGATCGCCTGTGCGAGGGCGATTGCACCCTCAACGAAGGCTTCGGCGCGGTGACGATTGGTGCGGTCGAAAAGTACATCGTTGACGAGGCATTTCGGCTTGGCTGGCGGCCCGATCTGGCTAACGTGCAGCCCACCGGCAAGCGCGTTGCCATCATTGGTGCGGGGCCGGCAGGCATTGCCGCGGCGGATCGACTGGTGCGACGGGGCATCGAAGCGCATGTGTTCGACCGCTATGAGGAAATCGGCGGCTTGCTCACCTTTGGTATTCCGCCATTCAAACTGGAGAAAGAAGTGATCGCCACGCGCCGCAAGGTGCTCGAAACCATGGGCGTGCGGTTTATTTTATCGACGGAAGTCGGCCGCGATATCGCCTTCGCGACGCTGCTAAATGACTTCGATGCGGTGTTCGTGGCGACCGGTGCCTATACCTATGTCGATGGTCAACTGCCGGGCCAAGACTTGCCGGGCGTGATGCCCGCGCTGCCGTTTTTGATCGCCAATGCGCGACGGCTATTGGGCACTGCTGACGAGCACGATCCAGCGCTCGACTTACGCGGAAAGCGCGTGGTGGTGCTGGGCGGCGGCGATACGGCGATGGACTGCGTACGCACCGCCACGCGGCTGGGTGCGGCAAGGGTGAGCTGCGTTTACCGACGCGACGCGGAAAGCATGCCGGGCTCGCGCCGTGAGGTGAAGAACGCGATGGATGAAGGCGTCCAGTTTCTGTTCAACCGCCAGCCGCTTGCTATCGCCGGCGACGCGATGGCGAGCGGGGTGAAGGTGATCGATACACGGCTCGGTCCGAAGAACGCCAAAGGCCGACGCGAGGCCGAGACGGTGCCTGGTTCTGAAGCGATGATCGACGCCGACGTGGTGATTCAGGCCTTTGGTTTTCGGCCAAGTCCGGCGCACTGGCTGAGTGAACACGGAGTGGCGCTGGAGGACGACGGTCGAATCAAGGTCAAAGGCGGTCTGCCGTATCAAACGTCCAACCCCAAAATATTTGCCGGCGGCGACAACGTGCGCGGCGCAGATCTAGTAGTCACAGCCGTGCACGATGGGCGTGAGGCAGGTGAGGCGATTGTGCGCATGGTGCTGGCTAACCTAACGGTTGCCGTCTGATGGCAAACGATCTCAACGTGCTGGGTACGCCGCTGCAAACCTGCAGCTTGTCGCCATTGACGGGCTGGCATCGCGATGGCTGCTGTCGCGGCGATCCGGGTGATCGTGGCATGCATCTGGTGTGTGCGGTGATGACCGCCGAGTTCCTCGCGTATTCACGCGCGCAGGGCAATGACCTCAGCACGCCGCGTCCGGAGTATTCGTTTCCGGGCTTAAAGCCGGGTGACCGTTGGTGTCTATGCGCCGAACGCTGGAAAGAAGCCTATATTGCCGGCCGCGCGCCGCAGGTCGCGCTGGAGTCCACCCATCTCAACACGCTCGGCGTTGTTTCGCTGGACCAGCTGCGCGAGCACGCGCACGCACCAGCGATCTAGTTGCAGCTGAGTTGTTTCTCGCAAGCGCGCGCAGCTAGTGGCAACCAAGCGCAGCAGCGATCATTCGGTAGGCGCCGAATCGACGCGCAGCACCGGGTAAAGGTTCAGCCGCTCATCCCATGAGGGATGGCGCTGGTAGAAGAACTGCAGCCGCATTTCGGGACTTTTAGCGAATTCAGGATCGGTCGCTAGGCGCTTGTTAAACGTCTCGGCAAGTGCGGGATCGCTGGCCAGCATGTCGCGGCCTACCTCTTCAGCGACGTAGGCCTCCATGTATTCCTTGGTCTCGAAGGCGTTGTTGAACACGCCCCACGCTGCGTACGAATCGGGCGCCTGCGGCTCCAGCAGCGCTATCAGCAGACGCGCCTTCGGTTGCGCAATCGGAACGAACAGTGCGCCCGCCGTAAGGTCACGTCGTTCGCGCTTCCACGTGCCCTTGAGATCGAGACGCTGCGCGCCTTCAACTGACTTTGCGGCCAGCGTCGCCTGCTCAGCGCGAAAGCTCTCGGCATCCACCGCGGGCAGCGCTGACGTCACGATGCGATGGCGTATGCCATGCCGACTCAGGCGCGCCGCAATATCGGCGGCATGTGCCGCAGGCACCAGATAGCCGGCTAGGGGCGCTGATACCGTCTGATTCTCCACAACCTCGTCGCGCAACGGCAGTCGCCAAATTTCCGGCTTGCTCGGGTCGTAGCGGGTCATCAGCGCGCCGGAAATTGCCGACGGCGTACGCGTGTAGGCGTAGCCGCGATAGTCGATCTCGCGCACTTTGCTGGTGGCCTTATAGTCGAGAGCGACAGGTTTGCCGGCGAGCGCTGCGCTGCGTGCGTCGGCTTCGCTGGTCAGTCGCTGCCATTCTTGCGCATGCTTTGCCGAATGCTCGAGCACCGCGATGATCGTGTTGCGGGTGATCCGCACGCGGGTTGGGTAGTCTTTCCACGAGTGCGTTTCGACCAGCATCGCAAAACGATTACGCAGATAGAAATAGCCGCTGGAAAAGCGCGGCGGCGCGACACTATCCTGAAATCCCGAGGCAGGATTGTCGCTTTCTACAAACGAGGGATAGAAGGCTAGCGGCAGCGAGCCCTGCTTGGTGAGCGCGCTGCGCACCGACTCACCCAGCGCCGCACCCGCTTTGCGCAGCTCACCGTCTCCCGCGTACAGCGGCTCAACCATTATTGCGATGTCGTGCTCGAACTGCGCACCGTTGGTAGCGTGCAGATCGATGATCGCAAGCGGATTCCAATCTTCCACAAGGCCAAGCATGGCCTGCATCTCTGCGCTCTCGGCTTTAGCATAGTCGCGATTCAAATTCAGGTTCTGCGCCGTGGTGCGCCAGCCCATTTCCTCGGGGCCATTTTGATTCGGTCGGTTCCAGCGACCCATACGCTCATGGCCATCGACATTGAACACGGGCACGAACAGCAGCACCTGCTGATCCAGCGTACCGCGCGCCGCGCTGCCGTCGAGCAGTTCGCGCAGGGCGAGGAATCCGGCATCTTTGCCGTCAATCTCGCCGGCGTGGATGCCGCCCTGAATCAGCACCACCGGCATGCCGCGCTCGCGCGCCGCAGCGGGCGTTAGCGCACCGCTTGTTGACACCGCTAGCGCCATCATCGGCCTGCCTTCAGGCGTGCTGCCGAATTTGAAGCAGCGCACTGAGTCGGGATAGGCACTCTCAAATGCCGCGCAGAGCGCAATCACTTCCGCGTAGCGCCCCGTCTTCAGAAAGCCCGATTGCTCAGACAGTGTTTGAAGCTTGCTCGGCTCAGCGTATGCAGTGGCGCTGGCGAAAAGTAAGGCGACCAGCAGCAGGCTGTGATGCACGCGCATTGAGGCAGCTCCGGAATACGGGGCTGCACATCATGCACGCCGCCTAGCTATCGACCAAGTGACGAAACACCTAGCCTGACGTATCTCAGGCTGGGTGGAATGCCTGCGGTGCTGAAGCGCCTACTCAAACGAATTCGAGAAGATCAGCTCCGCTGCGGGCAGCACGGTGATGGTGGCGGTATCTGTCTGCGGCACGCTGAGTGCGTTGCCGGAAACGTCAGCCACGCCGGCCCCAGACAGGCGCAGCTGCAGAGTGCCGGCATTCAACGGCGTTACGCGCAGGCGCAACACGCTGGGTGATTGAAGGCCGATATCGGCAACCGTAATCGCGCTGCTGCCGGCGTTGCTGAAGTCGGATCCATCAAGCCCGCTAATGCTGATCCGCTCGTCGAACGAAAATAGATAGATCACCGGCAGGCGCGCGGCGATCTGATTGCCGGTCGTATCGTTGGTGATGCTGGTCAGCTGCGGCGGCGCGATGTCTGGCGCGATGACGGTGTACGTAACATCGTGTTCTACCGGCACGGGTATCGGCAAACCTGTCGTGTCCAAGATGACCGCTGACGCAGGCAAGCGCAGCCTGAGCGTGCCGCCTTGCGAAGTCGGATTGACCTGGATTTCGATCTGATTCGTCTGCGGCTGGGTAAGCTTGGTGATGGTGAGTGTCGACGTTCCCGCGTTATTGAAATCGAGATTGCTAACGCTAGTGAAGTCAATCGGCTTGCTAAAGGTCAAGGTATAGACGACAGGAAAGCTTTCGGTGACCGTTGTGCCAGTGACATCGGCCGTGAAGGTGTAGAGGAACGGATCCGGATTTAGCGCAATGCTGATTTGCCGAGTTGCCGTCGGAGACGCGCCGCCATCACCGTCGCTCAAGCGAGCCTGCACCGTACGCGGCAGGGTGCCTGCGATGTCGCGCGTGTTTCCATACGTCACACGACGCAGCACTGCTTGCGCCGCAGCGGCCGACGAGCTTGCGTTAAACGCGACACGCAAAGGATCAATGCCGATGCCGCCGCTTAGCGCGCCGACGGCTGTCCCGCCAAAGCGCACGCTGCTGCCAACGACGTTGACTTGACCAGCGGCGTCGCCTTCCACGCGTATGCCGAGGCGATCATTGAACTCACCATTGTTGATAAGCGCCACTTCCAGCGTGCCACCGTTGAGATCGATGCCGTCGCTATCACTGGCAATGGCTGCGCTATCAATAAGGATGGCTGGCCCGTTGGTGGTGAACGTCACCGCGCCCGACGACAAGCTGACGAGCGGCGGGTGATT
Organism: Lysobacterales bacterium; assembly: GCA_038257785.1. Classification (GTDB taxonomy): domain Bacteria; phylum Pseudomonadota; class Gammaproteobacteria; order Xanthomonadales; family Xanthomonadaceae; genus JANNWF01. The sequence continues at coordinate 3,804 of JBBSIY010000043.1, read as the reverse complement.
GCCACCCACCACGCTGATCTTTGCTTCGCTGATAGCAAAGAAGATATTGTTCGCGCAGCTCACGCGAGCTCGCCCGTTGGTGGTGGCTTGACTCGGCACGCTGATGCTCTCGCTGCCGTCGTTCGGCGTGTTGCTCAGCAGCGATATCGGGAAGGTCAACGCGTTGTCGAGCGAGAAGTCGATATTGACGGCAGGGCAGCTAATCGGCGCAACGTCCGTACCCGCAACCTGCCATTCGATCATCTGTGGCTCGGCTGCATTCCAGCTCACCGGTGCAGCTGCCGTTGTCACCCGAAATGGCAAGCCTGTATCGACAACGGTTAGGGTGGTTTGCGGCACCGCTGGGCTGCTGGTGCCCGACCACTGAACACCGCCGCCGCCAGGCTGGTTGTCACGCACCGTGACGCGAAATCTAAGCGTGCGGTTAGTGATCGGCAAGGTTTCGCCAATCGTCTGCGTTTGACTCAGGATGTTGGACAGGCGGGGGAAAATGCGCGTCGGTGAGTCGGTGGCATCAAACGAACGAAACAGCTGGCCGCTACCGGTGTCTAAGAGCACCGTAGTCGTATTGGTGGCTGTCGCGCCGAGGTCAAACTGATCCCAAACATAAGTCAGGCGGTCGCCATCCGGATCAATAGCATTGGCGGTCAGCGCAAACGGCGTGCGCGCCGGGATGGTCGCGTTCGGCGTGGCGGTGACAATCGGCGTCTGATTGCCGGTGGCGGTCACGGTGCCGCAGTTCGACGCGCTACCGGTCTGCGTATACGTGTGGATGCGCGCGAGGCTATCTACATGAAAAAACGCATCTGAATTCCCCTGCAGATTCTCGCTGCCGCAGATGCCGGCATAGGCCATGATGGTGGAGCCGCTGCCAACCTCAAAAGCGCTTCCTGGGCTGCGATTGCCGCCTGAGCAACTGCCGGTGCTGCCATTGAATGTGTGAGGGCCGTTGAGCTGATGGCCCATCTCGTGGGCGACAAAATCTATCCAGAACGGGTCGTTCCGAGGGGTGGGTTGGCCTGTCACGCCGCGCGCCTTGCCTGAACCACAAATGCCTGCAGAGGCGACACCGCCGCCGCCAGTTGAAAACACGTGGCCGAAGTCGAAGTTGGCACTGCCGATGATGTTATTCAGCGTCGTGGTGTTTTGGCCCAGCATTGCCGAGCCGCTGTTATTGGTATACGGGTCGCTGCCGCTGTTGGTAAAAATTACCAGATCGTTATTGGCTACCAATACCAGACGTAGGCCCAGATCTACTTCGTAAATCTGATTGATCCGATTGGTTGCACTCACTACGGCTGCCAAACCACCAACAACGGTGCCGCCAAAGGCCGCGGTGTATTCGCCGGTCGCAGCAATCGCTGTCCGATAGGTGCGCAAAGAGGGGCCGATAGCGCTTGGCGATGCGGCTTGCTCGCCGCCGTTATAGGCCGCGAGCGCTGCCTGATCTAGACCACGGTCCTGCACGCCACATTGCCGCCGTTGCGACTGCTGACTCGCTTCGCGTGAGAAGCTGACGTACTCGTCCGCGTCCGACCTGCGTTCAATGATGCTGATGCCGTCTGCCGAAAACAGCATAGCGCCGAAGCCCTGAGGGCCGAGCTCCAGGCGAACGCGGTTTGCGCTGCCATCGACGGCTACGCCTTGAAACGTTTGGATTTGCGGGTACCTAGCGGATAGCGCGCGCTCCATCACCAACGAGCGTTTGACCTCGAAATATGCCCTGTCACCATTGGGCAAGGGCAGAGCCAACGGCAGGCTGCCGTCGGTGTCTGCCGCTGGCAGCAGCGATAAATGCTGCACCAATCCTGGCTCATCGAGCAGCAGCCATTGCTCAACGTCGCTGCGGCTTGTTTCACCGCTGGGACGCGTCTGCATAGACGACCAAAAATCCCCCAGCGCGCGTGACGAACTTGCTTGCGAAGAGGCTGTCGCAACCGCAAGGCAGGTGGCGAACAGCAGACAGACTCTGCGCAGAAAACGGGTCATGCGTTGCTCTTTGGCGTCACTTGGCCGTCGAGCTTAAACGCCAACAAGCAGGCTAACAATCGCCCACCGCTTCAGCGGCGTCGCGCGCCGAGGGGCGCCTTCGCTAGGTTGCGAACAACCAATGCTGGTTTTGACGCAGCGACGTCCGCATTCGGCTGGGTGCGCGTGCTCAGCGGCGAAGGAATATCCAGTCCGCCAGTGCCACAATGCGGCTTCTCACGTCTGCCGGAATGTCGCCATGACCGAGTCCACCGCCAGCACTCTGCTGCGTGATCGTAGCGCCGCTAAGCAGCTTTTCTTCGGCGATATTCTTGAAGAGAATCTGTTCCCGTATCCGCAGATGCGCGCGCGGGATCGCGAAATGTTGGGGATGATGCTCGACTCCATCGACGACTTTCTCGCCTCGCACAAGGACGATCTGAAGCGCTGGGACGATGAGGGCGAGCAGCCGGAGGCCTTCATTCAAGGCCTGCGCGATATGGGCCTGTTCGGCTTGATCATTCCCGAAGAGCACGGTGGATTGGAACTGTCGAACGCCGCATACGCGCGCGTGCTCGGGCAGTCCAGCGGGCACGATAGCTCGGTGTCATTGACCATCGGCGCGCATTCTTCAATTGGCATGAAGGGCGTGCTGCTGTGGGGCACTGACGAGCAGAAGGCGCGTTATTTGCCGCGCTTAGCCTCGGGCGAGCTGATTGCCGCATTCTGTTTGACCGAATCCGGCGCGGGTTCGGATGCGGCCTCAATCCGCACCAAGGCAGTGAAGAACGCTGACGACAGCTGGACGTTAAACGGCGAGAAAATCTGGATCACCAACGGCGGCATCGCCGGCTTCTACACGGTGTTTGCGCGTACCGACGAAGGCCACGGCAAGATGACCGCGTTCATCGTTGAGGCCGGATGGGAGGGTGTCAGCCACGGCCCGCATGAACACAAGATGGGCATCCGCTCTAACTCAACGACGACGGTTGCGTTTGTCGACGTCAAGGTGCCGGCAGACTGCGTGCTCGGCGACGTCGGCTCCGGTTTCAAAGTTGCGATGTCGATCTTGAACAACGGTCGCACGGGCCTCGGCGGTGGTGCGGTAGGCGGTATGAAAAAGCTGATCGCGCTGTCCATGCAGCAGGCCAAGGATCGCAAGTAGTTCGGCAAGTCGATCAGTGAGTTTGGTTTGGTGCGCGAGAAGATTGCGCAGATGACCGTGGACTGCTTCGCCGCCGAGAGCGCGGTGTTTATGGTTGCTCACTTTATCGACTCGGGCTGCGATGACTATTCGCTCGAAGCCGCGATGAGCAAGGTCTTCGCTTCTGAGGCCATCCAGCGCAGCGCGCATGAGGCGCTGCAGATTGCCGCCGGCAACGGCTTCATGAAGGAATATCCGTACGAAAAAGTCACGCGCGACTCGCGCATTCTTTCGATCTTCGAAGGCACCAACGAGATCCTGCGGCTGTACATTGCGCTGTCAGGATTGAAAGACGTTGGGGCGCAGCTGGGTGAGCTGAAATCTGCGGTTGGCTCGATCTTCAACGATCCGATCAAGGGCTTCGGCATCTTGAGCGGCTACGCGCAGCGGCGGTTTACGCAAAGCTCGGGAATCGGTGGCGATAAGATCGTGCGCGAGCTAAATCCGCGATTGCGCAAATGTGCCGCAGTGTATGAAAAGTACGTCAATGAACTTGCTCGGGTCAGCGACGAAGCGCTGCGCAAATATGGTCGCGGCATCGCCGATCAGCAGTTTGCCCTGAAGCGCATTGGCGACATTGCTATAGACATGTTTGTCGGCAGCTGCGTGCTGTCGCGCGCAGATTCGCTGGT
>JBBSIY010000042.1:0-14773 GCA_038257785.1 Lysobacterales bacterium | reverse complement strand
CAAGCACGCTGGCTTTCATGGCCTCAGCGTACTTCTGACCCAGTTGAAAGACATGGCCGACCTCGATGCCGCGCGCGATGCCGAGCGGGCCGCTGCCGTCTGCCGCCATATCGCCTGCCACCACGTTGCGGATGTCGGCAACCAGCGCCGGTTCGGGCAGGTCGCGGCCCCAGTTAACGCCTGCGGTGTGATAGCCGACGCGATTTGCGCCGACAACAAAATCGGCCATGCCGGCGACGCTGCGGTCGGCGACTATTCTGATAGGTAATTTGGGGCCGACAGGGCCGAGAAAGCCCGGCTCGCTGCCAAGATGTTCCAGAATTTCGTCCTCCGTAGCGAGGCGATATTCGGCAAACCCGGATACTTTTCTTGCCTTGATTTCGTTGACCGTATGGTCACCGCGCACAAGAAGAAGACCAAAACGGTCACCCGGAATTTCCCGACCCTCCAGTGGCTCCTGCGTCATGATCGCAATCGACTTCACCGTCCGTGCAAGCTCGATGCCAAGCAGCGCCGCGACCTCTTCACAGGTCTTCTGCGTCGGCGTTGCAATATCGCGCATCGCTTCGCCAGCGCTCGCTCGCGCTGCTTCGGGGGCCAGCGCTTCAGCCGCCTCAAGGTTGGCGGCATATTTCGACGCGGGTGAGAACGCGATTGCGTCTTCGCCCGAGTCGGCCAGCACGTGAAACTCCTGCGACGCATCACCGCCGATTGCGCCGCTATCCGCCTGCACCGCGCGGAATTTCAGCTCCAGCCGCTCGAAGATGCGCGTGTATGCGGCGTGCATGTTGCGGTACTCGTTGTCCAAGCATTCCGGCGTGAGGTGGAACGAGTACGCGTCCTTCATCACGAACTCGCGTGAACGCATTACGCCGAAGCGCGGGCGAATTTCGTCGCGGAATTTGGTTTGAATCTGATAGAAATTGACCGGTAGCTGCTTGTATGAATTCAGCTCGCAGCGGGCGAAATCGGTTACCACCTCTTCGGCCGTCGGCGCGTAGCAGTATTCGGCCTGCTTACGATCTTTAATCTTCAGCAGCTGGGGGCCGAATTTTTGCCAACGCCCGGTTTCATCCCACAGCTCGCGCGGTTGGATAGTCGGCATCGACATTTCGATCGCCCCGGCGCGATTCATTTCCTCGCGCACCACCGCCTCCACTTTGCGCAAAACGCGCAAGCCCAGCGGCGACCAGGTGTAGAGGCCAGCAGCGAGTTTGCGCAGCATGCCGGCACGCAGCATCAGCTGATGACTGACGATCTCAGCGTCGGCGGGGGTTTCTTTGCTGGTGGCAAGATGAAATTGCGACAGGCGCATGGCGCAGGTATCCGGTGGAAAGCCGGGCATTCTATCGAAGCTGCGACCCGCAACGGGCCAGACCGCTATTCGTCGCGCGCATCCCGAGCACTTGGCAAGGTGTCCGGTACGGTATTTGTGTTCGGGTCGATGCGCACGGTTTCGTACGCACGGCCGGCTGGCGGAGCATCGCTGACTTGGGTGCGTCCCTGTGCGTCTTTCCATCGATAAACCGCAGGTGCATAGTTCGGCGACTGCGGATTTTGCTGCTGCAGACCCTCCGGCAGCAGGTCGGGGCGTTGGTACCAAAGCCACGCCGCAACGCCAGCGACTAGCGCTAGCGCAAACAGCATGCCGGCCAGAAACTTAAGCACTCGGGCTCAGTCGGCACATAGCTGGGTGATCAGCGCCTGATGATTGGCGATGGCGGCCTGACGCCCATCGGCATCCAGCGTCTCTGGCTCGCCGTCACCATCGGTATCCATGCTGACTTCAGGTGCCGAGCGAAGAACATCAAGATTGGCGCGCGCCTGAATACACTCAGGTGATGGGCCAGCAGGCTTTGCAGGCTTTGCGGCCTCTTTGGCCTTTTCTGCTCCTTTAGTGTCGGTCTCGGCCGGTGTTGGTGGCGGTGGCACCGGCTCGTTCGCCAGCTTGCGACGCTCGAAGTCGACGCCTTCAGGCTTTGTGTCGGAGTAGTGGGTCACGCCCTTTTCGTCGGTCCAGCGATACAGCTCTTTCGCTGAGCTGTCGGTCGAAGTCGCCAAAAAGGCCGTCAGCAGCAGCGCTGGCGCAAGTGCGGTGAAGCCGTTAATCAGCGATTGAAAATGACGCATGGGCCTAACTCCAAACTTAGTTCGCCTACTACAGCACTGCGCCGCGGCGCTGGCAAGACGCGGAGTGCAGCCGCACGCATGGCCGAGCGAGGGCGTGGGGTACACTCTGAATGACTTTCGGAAGCGCCTTAATGACCAGCAGCGATAGCCCACCCACGCGACCTGCGCGCGGCATTTATTTGCTGCCCAACCTGTTCACCACGGGCGGCCTGTTTGCTGGCTACTACGCCATCATCGCCGCCACCTCGGGCAACTATGTCGATGCCTGCATCGCAGTGTTCGTGGCCGGCGTGCTGGACGGGATTGATGGTCGTGTTGCGCGGATGACCGGCACGCAAACCGAGTTCGGCACGCAATACGACTCACTGGCTGACTTAGTCAGCTTTGGAATGGCCCCCTCACTGGTGATGTATCACTGGTCGCTGTCTGCACTCAAGCTGGACGGACCGGTGTGGGGCAAGGTCGGCTGGTCGGTGGCGTTTCTCTATGCGGCATGCGCTGCGCTGCGTCTAGCGCGTTTCAATACGCAGGTGGGTGTGGTCGATAAACGCTGGTTTATTGGCCTTGCAAGCCCAGCGGCGGCTGGATTGATGATGGCGTTTATTTGGACCACCACGGTACTTGGATACGGCGGCGGCCAAGTGACTAGCCTAGCGCTGCTGGTGACCGTTACCGCAGCTCTGCTGATGGTCAGCCGCGTTCGCTACACCAGCTTCAAATCGATGCCGATGGCCGAGCGCGTGCCGTTTGTCACCATCCTGCTTGCGGTCGGCGTATTTGTGGCGTTAGCCATTGATCCTCCGCGCGTGCTTTTGGGCATCATGGTTCTGTATGTGCTGTCCGGGCCGCTTATGTGGCTCGTCGCGCGCGTGCGGCGGCACCGCTCGCGGAGCAGTGCTGACTAGGCAATGAGCGAGCCAGCCGCCAAGCCGCAGGTGACTAGCGGCAGTATCCCGGTCGACTTTCTGCCGATACTGGCCGAGGTCAGCCAGCAGCTGGCGGTGTCGGTCGACCTTGAGCGCACGCTGCGAGACTCAGTCGCCTTCATCACCGACTACATGCGGGCTGAAGCGGCGGCGGTATTTCTGCTTGACCCGAGCGGCAGCACGTTGCAGTGCCGCGCCTGCGTCGGGCCGGTCAATATTCTAGGTCTGCGCATTCCGGCCGATGCCGGCATCGTTGGTCGGGCGGTGTCGCAGAACGCCTGTCAGATGGTGCGTGACGCGCGTGCTGATCCAGATTTCGCGTCCAAGGTCGATGCCAGCAGCGGATTTGAGACGCGCAGCGTGCTGTGTGCCCCGCTCACTACGGCGCAGGGCGCGATAGGCGCTATCGAGATCATCAATAAGCTCGACGGTGGTCTGTTCGATGACGTTGACCGCGACGCGCTGCGTCTGCTGGCTGCGCCTACTGCGCTCGCGCTCAACATCGCGCGGATGGCAGGCGAGCTGCTTGAGCAGGGGCGGATTCAGCGCGAGCTGACCATGGCGCGACGGCTGCAGCGCTCGCTGTTGCCCAAGCGCAGGCGCGGCAGCTATCCCTTGCGCGCCCTCAACATGCCGGCGCAGGAGATATCGGGCGACTTCTACGATTTTTTCGACATGCCGGACGGACGCATCGCGTTCACCTTGGGCGATGTCGCCGGCAAAGGACTCGATGCAGCGTTCTTGATGGTGCGCTGCGCAAGCCTGCTGCGCTGGGCTGGCAAAGAGGGTTTGCCGCCAGGACAGTGGATGGCTCGTGCCAATGACGAGCTGTGTGAAGCCATACCGCCCGGCATGTTCGTATGTGCCTTGGCTGGCTACTACGACCCAGCGCATCGCACCGCCGTATGGGCCAATGCGGGATTCCCACCGCTGCTTCGAGTCGATGCCGACGGCAGCATCCTGCGCATGCCGGCAGAAGGTCCACCGCTCGGAATTTTGGCGGGCATGACCTTCCCAGAGCAATCCTGCGACGTTGCCGGTGCCGCGCTGTATATGTTTTCGGATGGCGTCACTGACGTGCGCGATGCAGCGGGCAAGATGCTGGATATCGAGGGCGTCGAGCTTGCGCTTTCGGAGTACGCCGATCGCTCACCCGAAGCGCGGCTGCGCCGACTGGTGCGCCGCCTGCGCGAGCTGCGGGTGACTGACGACATCACTGTGATGCTGATTGAGGGTGGTTCGGCAGGCCAGCGCCAGCTGCTGGATCACCGGTTCAAGGCACGCCCGGCGGCGCTTTCGGAGATGCGCCGTCAGCTGGGTCAGGTGCTCTTGGCCAGCGGTGCATCGGTCGAACAGCGTCAAGCGGTGGTGTTGGCGATTGATGAAGGTGCCAGCAATATCATTCGTCACGCCTACGGCGGGCCCTGCGACAGCACCATCACCCTGGCGGTCTGGCAGGATAGCGATGAGCTGCGCTTTGAGCTGCACGACGACGCGCCCTGCATAGACCCGCAGCGCCTTCGGCCGCGCGACTTGAGCGAGTGCAGACCCGGCGGGCTCGGCGTCAATATCATCGACGCGACAATGGATACGTGGTCGCTGCAGCCGGAGCCCGGCGGCGGCAATCGATTGATCATGCGCAAGCGCCTGCGCGGGGATGCGCAGGCGGACGTGCCGACAACTGAGCGTGCGTGAGGGGGATTAGCAATGAACCAATGCAATACCGAAATCGACGGTGAGTTTTATATCGTTAAGCTGGCGGGTGAAGTGGATATGTCGTGGTCGCAAGAGGTGCGCGCAGCGGTCCTTGATGCCCTCAAGAAATCGACCAAGGTGGCGGTACATTTAGCCGCCGTTACCTATATCGATTCGTCCGGTATCGCGGCCCTAGTCGAGGGCTTTCAAAGCGCGCGCGGTCGCGGCCAAACCTTTGTGCTGCTTGAGACCTCAAGCGCCGTGCAGGCGGTACTCAAGCTGGCCCGGCTGGACAAAGTGTTCAGCCTGCGCGACAGCCTGCCCGGGTAGCGCGCAGGCGTGGAAATTTTTTTCCGCCCGCTTGAACGCCTCGGTCGTCGAACCACGCAAGTGATCGGCGACGTCGGCTATGCCGGCATGCTGCTGGTTGAAAGCATCAACCTGACCCTGTTTGGCTGGCGTCGCGGTCAGCCTGTGCGGCTACGCATGATTGCCGAACAGATGCGCCAAGTCGGCGTCGACGCGATTCCAATCGTGTGTTTGCTGTCGATGACGATCGGCGTGATGCTCGGCATCCAGTTCATCGCCGCGCTGCGCGAGTTTGGTGCCGAGGCGCAGGTGGTCGTGGCTGCCGGCAAATCCATCACCCGCGAGTTTGGTGCCTTGATCACCGGCATCGTCGTCGCGGGCCGCTCCGGCTCTGCATTTGCTGCGCGACTCGGTTCGATGGTGGTGTCGCAGGAGGTCGATGCGCTCGCGGTGATCGGCATCGAGCCGGTGCGCTATCTCGTCGCGCCGGCGCTGATCGCAATGCTGGTGATGCTGCCGGTATTGACCGTGCTCGCCGACGTCGCGGCGCTTATTGGCGCAGGCCTGTATGCCTCGGGGCCGCTGCAGATGAGCCTCGGCGCCTACCTCACCCAGACGCTGCTGGTTCTCGAGCCGCGCGACCTGTGGGAAGGCCTCTCGAAGTCTGTGGTCTTTGCGTTCCTCATCACCTTGATCGGCACCAGCACGGGGTTCTCGGTTACCGGCGGCGCGGAAGGCGTGGGTCGTTCGACCACGCGTGCCGTGGTGGCCTCGATCAGCGCGCTGGTGGTCGCCGATATGATCTTCTCGTTCTTTCTTAACCGCTGACGGCCCGCAATGAACGCTGTCGAACCCATGATCGAAGTGCTCGGACTGGAGGCCTACTACGGTCGCCGCCGGATTCTTCATGGCGTCGATTTTCGCGTTATGCCCGGCGAGATTCGCGTCATCATGGGCGGGTCAGGGTCGGGCAAAAGTACCTTGCTGCGGCATCTGCTGGGATTGCAGCGGCCAGTGCGCGGCGTGGTCAAACTGCTCGGCACCGATCTCGGCAAGGCCAGCAGCAACGCCCGCGTCGCCCTGCGCAAGCAGCTTGGCGTCAGCTTTCAAGGCGGCGCTCTTTTCACTTCAATGACCGTCGGCGAGAACGTCGCCCTGCCGCTGCGCGAGCATACGGAACTCGACGAGAACACCATTCGCATCATGAGCCGACTGAAGCTTGAGGTCGTCAATCTCGGCGGCTTTCAAGACCTGATGCCAAGCCAGCTTTCCGGCGGCATGATCAAGCGCGCCGCGCTTGCCCGCGCCATCGTCATGGACCCCAAGCTGCTGTTTTTCGACGAGCCGTCAGCCGGTCTTGATCCAGTTGTCTCGGCTGAACTCGATGAGCTCATCCTGCAGCTGCGCGACGCCATGCGCATGAGCATCGTGGTGGTCACCCACGAATTGGAATCCGCCTTCAAAATAGCCGACACAATTACCGTTTTGGACCAAGGCAATGTGTTACTGACCGGCACCGTGGATGAAGTCAAAGCCAGCGACAACGAACGCATTCAAGACCTGCTCAATCGTCGGCCGCGTGAGGTTGAGGTTAATGTGGATGCGTATTTGCGGCGGTTGACGGAGGAGGAGGCATGACTCTGGCAACGTTGTTTGAGCCCCTCCCCTTCGTACCACTCGTCGTTGCGAGCCGCCTCAGGCGGCGTGGCAATCGAGCTCTTGCTTTTCCGCGTTGTAGTTTGGTTTTCCGCAGGGTTTCGTCTGCCTCGGCTGCCGCTGAGGGGATCGAAACTCTACGAAGAACAATCCTGCAGCGCAGAAAAGCAAGAAACGTTCTCGCAATAATGCAGCCAAGCGCAAGGCCGACCCCTCACCCCAACCCATCTCCGGTCAGGAAGAGGGGTTTAGAGCAGCCGCGACCATTGGACTCCCTATGAAACGCGACAACATCAACTACGTCCTAGTAGGCGTCATCGTCCTAGTCGCCCTTGGCATCTTGCTATCAACGCTAGCGGCCATTACCGGTCGCGGCGGCGCGGCGACGAGCTACTACGTGCAGTTCACCAACGTGTCGGGGCTGCGCTTTGGTGCGCCGGTGTATTACGAGGGATACAAGGTTGGCCAGGTGATCAACATTGAGCCGCAGCGCGATAGCGGTCGCACGCGGTATCGGGTTGAGCTCGGGGTGCAGTCCGATTGGCCCATTCCAGACGACAGCATCGCGGCACGTCAATCGTCCGGACTGCTGGCGGATATGGCCATTGGCATTCGTGAGGGCCAGAGTGAACAGATGCTGGCAGCGGGTGCTGAGCTGAAGGGTGAAGAGGGTGGCGACGTGTTCGCGGCGATGAACGAGCTTGCCGGTGAGCTCACTGTTCTCTCGCGTGAGCGTATTCGGCCGTTGATCGAAACCTTGGCGCTGCGGGTTGATTCGCTGGGCGCGACGCTTGACGAAGGTGCGCCGAAGCTTGTGCTGGAATCGCAGCGCCTGCTCGAGCGTTTGAATCAGGCGGCCGATTCCGTCAATGCGGTGCTCGATGCACCCAATCGCGACGCGATTGCCGGCACGCTGCGTGACGTGCGGGCCTTGGCGGGTGAGTTGAAAGCGACCAAAGCGCATGCAGACAAACTGCTGCTGTCGCTCAATTCAGCGGTCGATGAGAATCGACCGGCCTTGCGGCAGTCGGTTGAGGATATTGAGCGCACGATTGGTGCTATCGCCCAGCGCATTGATGCCATCACGCATCACCTTGAATCGTCGAGTCGCAATTTTGACGAGTTCAGTCGAGAAATCCGCCGCAGTCCGAATCGGCTGCTGTTTACTGCGCCGCAGGACGAGGTAGAGGAATGATCATTCGCCGACTCAGCGTTTTCGTCATCGTGATCTTGCTGGCCGCGTGCGCCACGGCGCCGGGCATTCCGGACACGACCTACTTCCGACTGCCACCGCGCGCTGAGATCACGCCGCTTGCGACGCCGCTATTTGACCTGCCGATCAGCGTCGACACCTTGATCGCGGATGGCCTGTACTCGGATCAAGCCTTGATCTACAGCCTCGATCCGGAAGGCGCACGTCTGCGCGCTTATCACTATCAGCTGTGGGTCGATCCGCCGGTGCGCATGCTTCAGCGTCGGCTTACGGGTGCGTTGCGCGATCTAAACGCAGCCAGCGTCGTGGCGGATCGGCTTCCGTCATCGACCAAGCGCGTGCGCATAAGTGGCCGAATTGAGCGCATGGAGCGTGTGCGTCGCGCGTCTGGATGGGTGTCGGTGATCAGTCTGATGCTGCGCGTAGAAGGTTCCGAGGATGGCGTGCCGCTGGTCCTTCGAGAGTACAGCGCTGAGGTGCCAGCAACCGGCGCTTCGGTGCGGGACTCAGTGCAGGCGATGGGCACCGCGTTTGATCGCGTGCTGGCCGACTTCATTCGCGATCTGTCGGTCGCGGCCAGTGGCTGAGGCAACGGCGTCGATGTGGACATCCGACCAGCGTCGGGCGCTGCTGGCGATGGGCTACACGCTGTGGCAGGTGCCGGGCAATGCGGCTGCCGAGCGCACGCCGGCGAATGATTCTACTGCCACCGCAGACACGTCTCCGGTGATCACCGCAGGCGGCGGTAAGCATGCAGCCGCGGCGCGAATTGCACTGCTAGAACCCATGCCGCTGGCAGGCAGTGCGCAGCACGCGATGCTGTTGGCCGTTGTGAGTGCGGCAGGCATTCGACTTGCCGAGGTTGAGTGGCTCACTGAGCCTGGCGGCGAGGACGCATTGACGTTACCGCCACTCGCTGAGCTGCGGCGTGATGCGCAGACACGCCGGTCGCTGTGGCCAAGTCTGCGGCGTCTGCTGGTTGCACGCAGATGAGCGCATAGCCTATGAGCGCGCAGCCGCGTCAATCAGCCGGCGGACATCTGCGCGGCATGCAGGAGGTCGACCTGCCGCGCGTTCTGGCAATCGAGTCAGCGGCCTACGCGTTCCCGTGGTCCATCGGCGTGTTTCGCGACTGTCTGGCGGCTGGCTATGGCTGCTGGGTGCTCGAATCTGACGATGGCGACATCATCGGCTACGCCGTGGTCAGCATTGCGGCGGACGAAGCGCATCTGCTGAATGTGTGTGTAGCGCCCACGATGCACGGTAAAGGCCACGGGCGACGACTGGTGCTGCGCATGCTCGACGCCATTCGCTGGCATCGCGCCGAGCGCGTGTTTCTTGAAGTTCGGCCTTCCAATCCCGTCGCGATTGGGCTTTATCGCTCGTTGGGCTTTAGCGAGATCGGCAAACGACCGCGCTACTACCCGGCGGCAACGGGTCGCGAGGATGCCATCGTGATGGGTCGCGAGCTGATCGGCGACAGCGCCTAAGTGTCAGTTGTTTAGCGACAGACTTTGTTCGGCTCAGGGCCTCGGTGTGAACACGCCGGCGCGCTTTGCGGCCGGGCGTGAAGCGAGGCGCTGACGATACTTCAGCAGCGTCGGGATATCGTCTATGGCGCGCGTCAAATACAGCAGCTGCATTGCGTGGCCAAGCACCACATCCGGCAGCGTGAAGCGTTCGCCGAGCAGAAAGTCATTCACCTCCAGATGCCGCGACAGGCGGATCAGCAGCGGCATCAGGGCCGCTTGCGCGAATTTTCGCTTGTCTTCGTCAGGCACCAGCGCCGCATGGCGAAACACATCAAAGGTCGCGCCATCAAACGTTGATGCGGCAAAAAATAGCCACGACAAATAGGTCGCGCGCTCCGGTGCAGCCAGTGGAATTGCCAATCCAGACTCAGGCCGCTGCTCGGCCAGCGACTGACAAATGGCCACCGACTCCCATCGCCACTGGCCGTCGATTTCTACCGCAGGCACTAGTCCAAACGGGTGGCGAGCGAGATGCGCCTCACGCCGATGTTCGCCACCGGCAAAGTCCATCTTGTGCTCTTCGACCTCGATGCCGAGCTCGTGCGCCAGCCAGCGCACTCGCGCGCTGCGGTCGAATGGAACAAATGAGTGAAGGGTGAGTTTGGTGGTCATGTGCAGCGCTGCCAGACGGCGTCGAATGATTGTCCGCTAGTGCACGGCGGACGCCAAGCGCGCATTGCTGCTTTCGCTCACGAAAGCAAATCGCGCTGCTCACGCAGCACCGCTTGCTGCGCGCTCCAATCGCCGAGGCGTTGACGCTCCTGCGCCACCACCGCCGGTGGCGCATTGGCGACAAACGTTTCGCTCGCCAGCTTGCCTTCGCATTTGGCAATTTCACTGCTGATGCGCTTCAGCTCTTTGTCGAGACGGACACGCTCTGCATCTAGGTCAACGAGGCCGGCGAGCGACACGTAGAGCGACATACCGTTGTCGAGTGCGGCGACGGCGGACGCGGGCGGAGTTTCGGCGTCGCCGAGTGTGCCCTTGAGCGTGCAGCGCGTTAGAAACTCGACTTCGCTACTGAACTCGGCGACGCGATTCCTCAGCACAGCGGTGCTGCCTTTAATGAAAAGCTCTGCCTGCTTCGCGGGTGCCAAACCGAGCTCAGAGCGCACGCGGCGTAACGCGGTTACCACCTTCTTGAGCAAGTCCGCTTTGTCGCCCTCGCTCGAATCGCATGCTGACGTGGTGGGGAAGGGCGTGTCCGATATGAATCTTCGTGATTCGCCGGTAAGCGGCTTGAGTGATTGCCAGATCTCCTCGGTGACAAACGGCGCAAGCGGATGCAGCAGGCGAAGAGTTGCATCGAGCACGCCGATCAAATGCTGCTGCACCGAGCGTCGGGCATCTGCGTCGTTGCCGTTCAACACCGGTTTTGCGAACTCGATAAACCAGTCGCAATAGCTGTTCCACGCAAAGTCGTAAATCGCCTGCGATGCGAGATCAAACCGATAGTCGGCGAGATGGGTTTCCACCAGTTGAATGGCCGTGTTGAGCTCGGCGACGATCCAGTGCTCGATGGGGCGCGATGGGTTTATCAGCGGCACGTCGTCGCGCGGTCCACGCGACGCGCTGGCTGCTGAAAAATCCTCGCAGTTCATCAGCACAAAGCGCGCGGCGTTCCACAGCTTGTTGCAGAAGTTCTTGTAGCCCTCGCAGCGATTGAGATCGAACTTGATGTCGCGTCCGTGACTCGCCAAAGAGGCAAACGTAAAGCGCAGCGCATCGGCACCGAAGGCCGGTATGCCGTCAGGAAACTCTTTGCGCGTCGCCTTTTCTATCTTCGCCGCCATCTGCGGCTGCATGAGGCCGCTAGTGCGCTTGGCGACAAGTTCATCAAGACTGATGCCGTCGATTAGATCGATCGGATCGAGCACGTTGCCCTTCGACTTCGACATCTTCTGGCCTTGCGAGTCGCGCACAAGCCCGGTGATGTAGACGTCTTTGAATGGCACTTGGCCGGTGAAGTGGTCGGTCATCATGATCATCCGGGCGACCCAGAAGAAAATGATGTCGAAGCCGGTCACCAGCACCGACGTCGGCAGATAACGATCAAATCCGTTCTGCTGCATGGCTTCGGCGTTCGGCCAGCCCAAGGTCGAATGCGACCAGAGCGCCGACGAGAACCAGGTCTCCAACACATCCTCATCGCGACGTAGGGTGGGTCTTGACCCACCATGTTGATCGATTGCGGCATCGACAACGGCGGGTCCGAGACCCGCCCTACGGTAGGCCTCTTCCTCGGTACGCGCGACGAATACATTGCCATCGGCATCGAACCACGCCGGTATCCGATGTCCCCACCACAGCTGCCGGCTGATGCACCAGTCTTGGATGTTGGCCATCCAGTGGCGATACGTGTTGATCCAGCTGGGCGGCACAAAGCGAACGTCACCGTTCTCGACCAGCGCCAAACCGCGTGCGCCGAGCTCGTCCATTTTGACGAACCATTGGAAGGTCAGATACGGCTCAATGACCTGTCCGGTGCGGTCGCCGCGCGGCACCTGCAGCTTGTGCGGCTTCGCTTCGACTAGCAGTTCTAGCTCAGTCAGTTCGGCCAGCACCGCCTTGCGTGCATCGTAACGATCAATCGCGCGGAATCGCTCCGGTGCAGCGTCGTTGATAGCCGCATCCGGCGTCAGAATATTGATCATCGGCAAGCTATGACGCTGGCCGACCGCGTAGTCGTTGAAGTCATGCGCTGGCGTGACTTTCACCACGCCGGTGCCGAACGCGCGATCAACGTAGTCATCGCTAATGATCGGAATCTCGCGATCACACAAGGGCAGGTGTACCGACTTGCCGATTAGATGGACGTAACGCTCGTCCTCGGGATGCACCATGACGGCGGTGTCGCCAAGCATGGTTTCCGGGCGCGTCGTTGCAACGACTAGGTAGTCACGAGACTCGCGCGTCTCGTTGCCCTCTGCGTCCGTTTCGACATGCTCATAGGTTTCGCCGTTCGCCAGCGGGTAGCGAATCGACCACAGAAACCCGTCCTCTTCCTCGCTGACGACTTCCAGATCGGAAATAGCGGTTTTCAGCACCGGGTCCCAGTTGACCAGCCGCTGACCGCGATAGATCAGGCCTTGCTCGTGCAGGCGGACGAACGTTTCGGTAACCGCCGTCGATAGCCCTTCGTCCATCGTAAAGCGCTCGCGCGACCAGTCGGCCGAGGCACCCATGCGGCGCATCTGCCGGGTGATGGTGTCGCCCGATTCTTGCTTCCATTCCCATACTTTTTCGATGAACGCGTCGCGACCCAGCGAGTCGCGCGTTTCACCTTTGCCGGCTTGCGCTAGATTGCGATTGACCACCATCTCGGTGGCGATGCCGGCGTGATCGGTACCGACCTGCCACAGGGTGTCGAAGCCGCGCATGCGGTGGTAGCGGATCAGCGTGTCCATCAGCGTGTGCTGAAACGCATGGCCCATGTGCAGCGTGCCGGTGACATTCGGCGGCGGCAGCATGATGGCGTAGGGCGTGCCGACCCCTGAAGGCTTGAACACGCCGGCTGCTTCCCACTGTGGATACCAGCGGGCTTCTATAGCGGCGGGTTCGAATGACTTTTCCATGCGGGTAGCAATCCTGCGCCGCGCGTTGCCGCGCCGCCTGTGGGAGTAGGGGAGGCCCCTAGTTTATGGACTGTGCCCGGCGCGAGGCAAAGAACTGCGGCGGACTGACGCGTTCACAGGCAACTTGCCCTACAGGACCGACGCCCCGTGAAGCTCGCCAATGGCGCTTTTTGATCGCGCCGTCGCTACATATCGTGCTTGTGCATCTCGCACTGCCGCGATGCGTAAGAGCGCCAGCGTGCGCGCAAGGGCTCACGCGCGGCGGGATCTGCCGGCACCACTTCCAGTATGCGTTCGCAGCTGCCGCCGAACGCTTCATCACGCAAATTGATGACGAGCTGACGATCCGCCGCGTCAAACTCGGGGGCGGCAATCAGAATGGGCGTGACATCGTCATCCTCATCGCTACCGGCAATCTGATGCGGCAGATAGAGATCTTCGCCAAAGGCCCACAGCGCATCGTCGAGCGCCTCGGCCTGCGCCGCGTCGCGGGCGAGGATCAATAGCGGCTTTCCGCTGTCGTAGCAGCGCCGCGCGAGCTCGCAGACCAGCTGAAGCGGATCGGCGAGGAAGCGCGGTTTAGCGATGACGTAAAAATCAGCGCGCATAGCTGATTGCAATCATCCCGGTTCCCCAATCCATCGTTTTCGGACTAGACCAAGCGATCCATTAACCACTGCGTCAACAGACCCACCGGGCGACCGGTTGCGTAGCCCTTACGGCCTTCGTCCCAGCCAGAGCCGGCGATGTCGAGGTGCGCCCAGCGCTGGCCTTCGGTGAAGCGCGACAGGAAGCAGCCGGCGGTAATGGCGCCGCCCCATTTGCTGCCGATGTTGGCAACGTCGGCAAACGCCGAGTCCAGGCCGGACTGGTAGTCGTCCCACAGCGGCAGCCGCCATGCGCGATCACCCGATATGTCGCCCGCGCTCAGCAGCTCATCAGCGAGGTCGTCATGTTTGCTCATCAGACCGCTTGCATGCTTGCCCAACGCGACCACGCAGGCACCGGTAAGCGTTGCTACGTCGATCAGCGCCGCCGGCTCAAAGCGCTGCGCGTAGGTCAAGGCGTCACAGAGGATCAGCCGCCCTTCTGCATCGGTGTTGAGGACCTCGATGGTCTTGCCGGACATTGATGTCAGCACGTCGGATGGGCGATAGCTGGCGCCGTCCGGCATGTTCTCAACCGCTGCCACCACGCAGACCAGGTTCACCGCGAACTTGGCTTCGACCGCCGCCCGAAACGTGCCCAGCACGGTGGCCGCGCCGCACATATCGAACTTCATTTCCTCAATTCCGCCGGCAACTTTGAGGTTGAGGCCGCCGGAGTCAAACGTGATGCCTTTGCCGACCAGTACAAACGGCTTCGCCTCACCGCCAGCGCGGTACTGCAAGACAATGAGCTTAGGCTTGTTGGCTGAGCCTCGTGCGACCGCCAGCAGCGATCCCATGCCGAGGGCTTCCATCTGCGCGTGATCGAGCACTTCGCAGGTTACCGAAGGCTGCGCCGCCGCTAACTCTTCAGCTTGCGCCGCCAAATACGCGGGATCACAAATATTCGGCGGCAGGTTGCCCAGCTCGCGCGCAAAGCGCACGCCGCTGGCAATGCCGACGGCTTGATCGAGCACCGATTGCAGCTCGCTGCCGCCCTCGTGGCTAATCTCCGCCAAAGCGTCGTCGCTGCTCGCGCGTCGCGTGGTGGTGTAGCGATAGGCCACGTGTTCTGCTGCAAGCACTGACT